>DATLTI010000322.1:0-40955 GCA_035533675.1 Acidimicrobiales bacterium
ATCGATCGGACCCCGATTTGTCCACGCAACATTGTTCAAAAGACCAAACATCCCATCAAGATTGATCTTGCGCGGCTCGACATGGCGAAGTGAGAGCAAATGAAGTCGCAGATAGGCATCTGAGGCAGACTTCGGAGGCAGCGCCGGGTCTTCAATGACAACGAGAACCGGGACGCGCGATCGGGTCTCGCCTGCGATGAATTCGGGATCTTCATGCACAAGCGAACCGAGAACGCGCAGCGCATCAATATTCCCGTGGCCCTCTTCGTTCATGAACGCATGAAGCCGTGCCTCAATGTGCTCGTAGAACTCGGCATTATCAAGTTTGACGGTCTCGGTCATCGTCTCGATCGCGTCATAAAGCACCGCCCAGGTGCCAAAGTTCTCGTCCACATTGATCGCAGCGAACCGGGTGTCAAGCACCTTTGGCTCGTCTCCGATCTCTCGCTGCCAACAGGTCGCAACCCCTAGCGCAAAGGCAAACGGACGTGAGTACCCCGGGCGCTTCTCTACCTCCGTTACAAACTGCTGAAACTCTTCTTTTGTCTTCAACACGAGATGAGAGGCCATTCCTCCACTCTAGTAGTGCCTTTCTCCTGGCCATAAGCCCGGCAATTGATCGCCTTTTCTCTGGCTCAGCCCAATGTCGATCATGATTCGCGAACTGTCACTCTTTGGAGATATCCGGTGATCGACAAGAGCTTCCGATACCGTGCTGTTATGTGTTTCTCGCCCCAGGCAGACCTTGTCGGCGGTGTTGTCATTGGAGCGATAGGTATCGACGCCCTTCGACACGTCGAGAAAAGGGCAAGTCACCTCGCGATTGCGGCGCTTCCGGTGGTTCTAGCGGTCCATCAACTTGATGAGGCATTCATCTGGCTCGGGCTTGAGGGCCATGTTAGAAGCTCTGTCAAGCATTTCGCACTTTGGATCTACCTACTCATCGCTTTCGTGCTTCTACCGATTTATATTCCGCTCGCAGTTATGGGATACGAACCAACCGCGCGTCGAAAATGGGTGATGTCTCCATTTGTTGTGATTGGTGCGTATGTCTCGGTGGTGCTCTCTCTTGCAATGCTGCGTGGACCGTTTGGCGTCACGATGCATCCACTTCAGCTCTCGTATAACCTACGCCTTGGGCACGCGACCATCATCGTCGGTCTGTATGTCATCGCCGTTTGCGGGGCGTTCCTTTTTTCGGGTATCCGTCCGATGGTCGTCTTTGGTCTGATCAACCTTGTCGCCGTGATCGTCATCGTGTTCCTCTCGATCGATGGTTTTGCTTCGGTGTGGTGCGCCTGGGCTACGATCTCAAGCGGGGCAATTGCGCTTCGCCTTCGTCTGCAAGAACGACATCGACTCGCATCGGCTGGTGCGCATGACCAGCATTATCAGCCCCACCCCACGTAGCCACAGTCACCTGCCGCTGCGGGTCGACTCAAGAGCCGAGTCACCTCTGACGGCGAAATCCAGCACCGTCCACTGCCACATTCTTCATTCGATTGTTCGCTTTGCATCTCCATCGGGGCAATAGGTGCGCCGTGGTGCTGCAAAAACCTCACCCGCATCTACCGGGTGGGTTTAATATCTGCCTTGATATTTCCAACGACCGGCGAGAGCTGGCGTCTGTCATGAGGTGGGGGCTCCATGGTTGATGTCGCTGAAGCAGCACATGTTCCGTCGAATGTTGAGGGAGCGCTCCGTCCCAAAATCCAGATTGTTCCGGTTCGGGGGCTGCCCATTGCGGCAATCGCGCTGATCGGCCTCATTGTTGCGATTGCGAGTAACTCGTTCTGGGCACTCGACTTTTTCCATGTTGTCAGCGGCGGTCTCTGGACAGGAATTGACCTGTTCGTTGGTTTCATCATTGGACCAATTCTCGGGCGCCTCTCAATTCCTGCTCGAGCTGAATTCTCTGCGCGGTTTATGCCAAAGATGGTGATCGTCATGCCGACGCTCGTCATCATGACGCTCGCCTCTGGCTGGCAGGTAGCACGGCGCCAGCACACGATCCTCACCTCGTACTCGCACCACGGATGGGTCGTCGCCTCGATGATTGTGGTCGGGGTGATGGCAGTTATTGCCATCGGACTGTTGGAGCCCGCGAACCTTGCGGTGCTTTTTGAGATGGACAAGCCTCACCCAAATGGACAGCTGATTGAAAAACTCATGAAACGATTCATCTATACCGCTGGCATCACGGGGGCAATGCAAGTTGCGACACTGGTCATCATGACGAAAATTGCAAGCGTCTGATGACAGAGAACGCGACAACTTCCATCATCCTTGGCGATCGAAAACTGCCTCCGATCGCCGAGATGATCATTGTTTCGATGGCGCTTGTCATCACGAGCGGAATCTATCTCGCCTCTCATCTTCCCAAAAGCGCATCTCTCGCACCGGCAACCGTGCTGCTCGTGCTCGCCGAGGTCTCGACCGTGAGTGCGGTATTCACCGTAAGCCGGTTAAGGGACTTCAACTGGAAGGTGTTCTTCCAGGTCTGGAGATGGGCAATGTTGGCCTATATCGTCATCGGTGGAATTCTCGAGTTCGTCTTTATCTTCGACCACACGCGCGGATCCATGCTGCTTGTGTTTACGCTCTCTCTGGCGATCTTTGCCCTTGATATTCCCCTGCTGCTCTCCTTCTCTGTCGCACGATATCAAGAGATCAAATCTTCCTAGTCGTCCTCATCTCCTGACACGATCGACACAGCGGATCGTGTCGCACAGCCAACATGTTCGTCACCGCAACAAAACTTGGCCAATTCGCTCACGTGCTTCGCGCGCTGGCATTACACACCCATAACAGCACCTATCAGACACATAACAAAGCGGATGAGATATTTAGCACGCGCCCTTCTGGGCAAGACAAACCAAAAGGGGGAGATGCGATGAGCACCAAGCTTCTCCAAGTTGGAATTGCCTCAGCAATTTTCGGCGGAGCATTTGCAGTTCTTGTGCCGGATATCACCTCAGCGAGCGTGCGCCCACACGGTTTCCTGTCCAGTCAACACACGCTAGAGACACAGCTCGCCATCCGGGCAAGCCAGCTCAACCGGCTCGGTACCGACATCACCGGCGCAAAATCACTCATCGCGGCCCATGCGGCAACGCTCAGCGCAAACGTCTCATCCGCGCTGACAAACATCAACGCGCTTGTCACCAAAGTTCCAACAGACACCACCAATGTCGAGCTCCGGACAGACGAGATCTCAATGGTCAAGCAGAATCGTGTCTTTGCAGTCTTGACTCCTCAGGTCTTTCTCACCATTGAAGCAGACAACGTCGCAGGTGAGGTGACCTCGCTCCACGGGGAAGAGCCGAGCCTGCTTTCGACTGTCAACGGCCTTGTCGGACAGCACGGCTATACGAACGCGCTCAATCGCTACACGGACTTCGTCAAACTGGTAAACCGGGCAAGCCTCGATGCCACTGATGTGGCTGCCAGAGTGATTGCTCAGACTCCAGCGGAATTTCCTGGTGACACCGGATTGTTTGTTCACACGAATAGGGCTTTTCTCGACGCAAACATCGTACTCGCGCATGCGAACTACGACGCGAGCATCATCGGGCTTTCCTCTGGTGGCTATATCGGCGGATGATCACGGCTCAATAGGCAAGCTCACCAAAACAGACAAGAGGGAGACCAGTGACGGGCTCGGTCATTGTGCAAGGTAAAACCAAAAACCTCTGATCCAAGGCGATCTGCAGAGGGTTCGAGAGGTCCATTGACCCTCCGAACAATGGACCTCTCGAATCGAGGCGGGCACGCGCGAAAGATGAGCCGGAAAAACATGAGACGTTGATGAAGAATTCTGATCGCGGCAACAACAAAATGGCGTTTCGCACTACCGTCGATGCCGTGCACTCTCGTCTTCAGCCACTCTTTGCCACAACTGCCGCTCTCCTGCTTATCGGAGGCGTCTCTGTCGTCTCGTCGATCGCTTCAATGGGCATAGCTAGTTCGGCCTCGCTTTGTACAACGCAGAGCTCTCTGACGCCGAGTTCCGTCGGAGGACCTGCGTACTACCTTTTTGAATCAAACGGTATGGTCGTCTCTTGTGGTGGGGCGCCACTGCATGGCTCAAGACCAAGAGAACGGCTGTCGAATCCGATCGTGACGGGTGCAGCAACGACGGCTGGGGCTGGTTACTGGCTGGTAAGCGCGCTTGGCGATGTTTTTGCCTTTGGGAATGCCGCGATTTTTGGCTCACCTGCGCACCTTCACCTGCGCTCGCCAATCGTTGATCTCGCTCCAACTCCGGACGGCAACGGCTACTGGGTTGTGAGCGCAAGTGGCAACCTTCTCCATTTTGGGGACGCTGGATTTTACGGTTCAACCGTCCATGACCATAGAGATGGCAACGTCGTCTCCATTCTTCCGACGCCAGATGGAAATGGGTATTGGATCGTCTCGACCTTAGGGATCGTGCAAAATTTTGGAGATGCCCCGCCGGTCGGTTCACTCAAGTACAAGCGTCCGCAGGTTATCGCTGCGAGCGCCAATCCCGACGGCCGCGGCCTCGTGATTCTCACCAAGGACGGTGGCGTACACAATCTTGGAACAAGCGGATACTTCGGCTCGTTGATCCATCGGCGGCTACCACGCCCGCTCACCTCCGTCGCCTCGACCCCCGATGGAAACGGATATCTCCTCGCAGACGCTGCAGGAGGCACCTTCACCTTTGGCGACGCGGTGTTTGACGGATCGCTTGCAACGTCGCCTCCGAAGAGGCCAACACGGGTCGTTGCAATCGACGAGATCACGCTCCCGACGCCCGCAACCCTAACGAGCACACTTATCGCACCAAGCTCGCTCTTGCCGCGGGGAGCCCTTGGCTATGACGTCTCGAACTTCCAATGTGCAACTCCTGGTTCAAATGTGGCCTCCTCAAAACTGCCGAGTGTCTCCACCTTTTCCGTCATCGAGGCTGCAGGCTGGCTCGATAGCTCGCAGAACACCTGCCTCGCATCAGAGGCAGCTTGGGCAAATGCCGCGGCTGGCGCGGCGCGAGCCCACTACAGCCTGTATCTGTTCACCAATTCGCCAGACCAATCCGCGCCAGCGAACGCCCTCGATGCGAATGGTCCAGCGGGAAGTTGCGCCTCGCTCACCGCGGCCTCCGTACCGCTCTCCCAGGCGGCATGTATGGCGTACAACTACGGCTACGAGGGAGCGCTCACCGCCTACAACGGCTCGTTGGCCGTCGGGGTCTCATCTTCACTGTGGTGGCTTGACGTGGAGGGCACAAACCTGTCGGGTAATCAGTATTCGAGTTTCTCTACGGGAAAATATTGGTCCAATTCTCCAGCGTTAAACGACGACACCATCCAGGGCGCGATTGACGCATTGCGAAGCGAGGGCATCACAGTCGGCATCTACTCATCAAGTGTGCAGTACCCAACAATCGCGGGGTCGTACGTTCCCACGGGAAACCAGATCCCGCTCTGGGTTGCCGGAGCGCCGTGGACGAATCCTCCATACACCGAGAGCGGTCTCCCTGCTCCAAGCATCCTCTCGGGATGGTGTGCAGGAACATCGGGGTACAACACCACCTATGCGGGTGACCTGTTCGCTGGCGGAGTTCCGTGGATGTTGCAGGAGACTCCTGGGAATGAGCCCTCACCCTACGGAATCGATCCGAACTACACCTGTTAGCACCACTATCCGCGCTTACCCGGTGTCTCATGGCTGAGTGCGCGTCTTGAACCGTGCAATGGACTGGATCTGTATGACGAACATCGCCCCCATCGGATCAAAGGTCTGGCTCTCGTGAATAAATTGCAACGAGGCCAATCGCGATTGAAGCGCGTTCTGTCAAGACAGGTTCAGGAGTTCGTGTCTCGGCCACTGCTCTTAGTCTGAACAAATGGGCGGGGATTCAAGATTCGAACTGTCTGAATACTCTGGCGTCGTACCTTTTCTACGATCAGCGTCGCGTCACCTATTGCAATCGTGTCGCCAGCCTTGGGTATGTCTCCGAGTACCCCGTAGACATACCCACCAATGGAGTCCGCGTCGACGGACTCAAGTTGCAGGTGAAGCAGCTCCTCGACATCTCCGATCGGAAATCGAGCGTTCAATAGGACCTCCGAGTCCGAAATGAACTGGATATCCTCAATCTCGGCGACGTCGTATTCATCGCGAATCGGACCGACAATCTCTTCGATCAGATCTTCCATCGTCACGACTCCGGCGGTTCCTCCATGTTCATCAACAACAATGGCGATATGCACGCGCCGCTCACGCATCTCACTGAGCAGTTCACCAACGTGTTTCAGCTCAGGGGTAAAATAGGCCTCGCGCACAAGCTCTCTCAGAGAGGCTTGGCTGCTTCCTCGAATACCTGGACGAAGTAGGTCTTTCGCGTAAACGACGCCAATTATCTGGTCAATGCGGTCCTCATAAATGGGAATTCTCGAATGTCCGTACTGGATCACCGTGTCAATAACCTCATCGAGGCTCTTCGTCACTTCGATCGCGATCACATCGACTCGTGGCACCATGACCTCTCTCACGGGCTTGTCGGTCATCTCAAGAACTCCGTGGATCATTTCCCGCTCTTCTTGATCGACAACTCCCTCTTGTTCACCGACCTCGACGAGCAACTTGAGTTCTTCCTCGGTTACAAATGGACCAGGTAACTTTCGCCCTGTAACTCGCAAAAGCAACACGCTGACGACCATAAGCACCGTCACAATCGGTTTCAGCGCTCGCGTCAGAAACATCACCGGCCGAGCCATGAAAAGTGCGACTCGTTGGTTATAGCGAAGCGAAATCGATTTGGGGGCGATCTCACAGAAGACAAGCACAACCACCGAAAGCACAACAGTTACTATCCAGGTGGGGACTGAGTGTGCATGTCTCGCGCCAATAAGCGTTGCCGCGGTTGACGCGACGATGACCGCGACGGTATTGAGACTCAGGATCGTCGAGAGATAGCCGTTGGGATCATCATGCAGGCGCACCACTACAGCGGCGGAACGATTTCCCTCTTCGGCAAGACTCCGCATCCTAATTCGACTCACCGACGTCAGAGAGGTCTCGGCGGCGGCGGCAAATCCTGCGATGACAAGACCCAGCGATACCAGCAGAATCAACCCAGTCATAACGTCAGCGCCCGGTCCGCGGTGATAGATAACTCCACTTTCTCAATCGACAGTGACGAATATTTGGAACTGGCGTAATCAAGAGTCAATGATGGCGACGTTTGACAGGTCACAGACGACGTCGCTAACAACGACGCGAGAGCGAGAATCGATCGCCCCCACATCCCAAAAAAGCTGTACTTGACATCGTCATCTTCCCGTAACGATACCTTGGGATCGCGTCGCGTTACCGGACTGTAGGAGATGATCGCCGGCAAACGAGGGGTTGCGCGAGAACAGCACTGCGAAATCTGACGGAACTTGAACCCATCGCAAGGTGGACACCCGGAATGAATCTCTCGGTTGGGCCTCGTACCTCATAGCTTCGAAGTGGGCCCGTAATAAGGAGGGCATCATAACCACTGATTGAATACGCCGGCCTTTACGGTCCACCGTCTTGACACAATCGGTGGCTGGCGACAAGGAGAGCTCGTGCCTCTTCCATATCTTGGGGATTGAATGTCCTATCGAGAAATATGGACTCTGCTCTTTTGCCAAATACAACATGAGGATAGGTGTGGAGTGTCGGATCAATCGGTGTGTCCAGTGGAGCTAACGGTGGGCCATACTGAGCCAGAGAACCGGTAGGAATGGCGCGAATGCGATAGGACATCATGCGAAGCTGTTCCAAGGCATCAGCCATTCTTTACCGCTCCTCTAGTCCATGCAATCAAGTGTGTTGCGACGGTCCTACGGTTACCAATAAATTGGTCTAAACGCTGAGTACAACAGCAGTCTGTTTTTGAAAAATAGAGAGACCGTCTTGTCCTACTTTCCCTTCGAGGGCTCTTCCTACGAGATCTCATACCTGTCTCTTGCTATCCAAGCTCGGGTCGCTTTCGGCATTACTCTCAAGAGCATGCGCTTTTTCGCGCCGGGCCCTTCTCCGTAACGCCAGACGAAGTTGTGTTGTGCGACTTACACCGACTGCAACTACGACAAATGCTCCAGCAAGCGATGCGGCGAGTAGGGCGACAGCCACCGGAATATACCCGCTGGCTGAGAAGAAATTAACTCGCACCGGATGCGTGTTCTCGACGATGAAATCGACAAGAGCTACGCCGAGTACCACCGCAACGACGATCGCTGCCCACGCGCCGCTGATACGCGTGTGGCGAACATCTTCGCTGAGAGGATGCACCACATGCGACTTCGCCTGCTCGTCATGGTCAAGAGGTGATTCACGGAGCTGCTCACTCTCTTCACGCGATGAGGAGCTTTCAAAAGCCTCGGTAGCTGCTATAGCCGACGGCGCATCAGTATCTGAAAGTGTCGGTTGGGTTGAAGCGTCAAATGGTCTCGTCACATTGATTCCTTCGTTGTGCATCTAGAGAACGAAGCCACTCAGCCCAGTTCGCGCTTCGCTCTTTACGTGATTGCAGGATCGACAAGAAGGTCAAGAACATCGCCGATCGTCAGCTCCCGACCGATCGCCTCTCCAAGCGGTTGTTGAACCTGAATCTCATACCGATTGCGACGACCCTCACGGTCTTTCGATACATAACCGGCCTGAGTCAAATCGGTGACAATACCAAAGGCAGTCCGCTCCGTGACTCCCAAACTCTCGGCGATATCACGAAGACGCGCCCCGGGGTCGTGGGCGATGCACACCAGCGCCCGCCCGTGATTCGTGAGGAAACTCCAAGTCGCCATAGTTGAATGTATACCACGTTTTCTGGTTATTCAGTACTATATTTATTTCTCTAGTTTTTATTTGCTAGCTTCTTGACACTAGAGTATGGTAATCGTACACTCCAGCGAGCAGGGAAATTGGGACCGGATATCTCTAACCTCGCCTGACGAAAAGCCAGGGGAACGGACCAAGATGGGTATCATTGATCTCATGGGTACGGACTGCTTCACAGCTCTCACAACGGTGCACATGGGGCGCTCCAAAAGCGTCCTCCAGCATCATGGTTCAGGCTTTAGGCGAGTCTTTGAAAGCGAACTGACCATTGTCGATGATTCATCGACAATGGTGCACAAACAGGTCACGACCTCACACAAAGGGTTTCGTGGCGGTGATCGCACCTGCAAGGCCTTTCCTCTTTGGAGCCAAAGGCGCCTTCTAACAACACATGTGTGCCGACACAACTCGGTGGTGAGTGTCAATCGAAAGCAGGACTGAGAATGAGCGTTTCCAAATACTTGCGAAACACGAGGCGCGCGCGTTTTGGCGTGGTTTCGTCGGTGACAGGGCTCATCGCTCTTACGTTGAGCCTGACGGTAGTTTCAACCGCTGCCCATGCGGCAACGGATCCGGGCCTTGGGCTCGCAAATACGTTCGGCATTCTTTCGAGCACGTACACCAATACGGCGATCGGGACAACGATTACTGGAGATCTTGGATACACCACCGGTCCCGCGGTGGCACCCACAGTCAACGGCACGACCTATGTGGCTTCTGGATCGTATGCCCAGGCCGGGATTGATCAGGGATCTGCATTGACAAATCTCAATAGCCAGCCATGTACCTTCACCTTCCCAGCCGGCCCGGTCGATCTTGCCACTGACACCTCACATGGCACGATTGGTAATTATGCCCCTGGGGTCTATTGCACCACAGCAAGCAGCGCTGCATCCATTGGAACTGCAGGCATCACACTGACCGGCAGCGGGACATACATCTTCCGCGTTGAGGGTGCACTGACAACAGTTGCCAATTCCGCTGTCCGATTTGCGAGCGGAGCCTCAGCCTGTGACCTCTGGTGGACTCCTACAGCAGCCACCACGCTCGGAGCGACGTCAACCTTCGCTGGCACAAACATTGATGCCTCCGGGATAACCATAGGCACCACGATTAACTGGACTGGCAGGGCTCTGGCATTTGGCGGAACAGTCTCAACAACGACAGACACCATCACCGTCCCGACCTGCAGCGCTCCGACCACAACGACCACAACGACCGTCGCTCCGACCACAACGACCGTCGCTCCGACCAAAAAGGCCACGTCACCCACGACGACTCCTACCGCGCCAACGAGCCCAATCGTGCCCGGATCAGTCTCTGTAACTGGCTGACATCAGCTGACAGCACCTCCATCACCGGAGCCTTGGTCGAGCCAAACGCCGAGGTGATGAGGGTGCAGCCATTCGAGATCGCGCATAATTGCATCATTGGCGCACGCGGGCACCTGTTCGAACATCTGCATTGAAAGTGTCGTGCTTCGGACAGATGGTTAAACTAACGGTACGGAATCACCCGGGATGAGAGAACTGTGAGTGCCCTTCGAATTCAAGAGACGTATTGGTGCGGGTCATTGTGACTGCACGATTGCACCGGGCGTCGATGAAATCGTCAACAAAGTTTGCGCTCATCGGTCTTGTGATAACTGGCCTCGCGGCGATCGGGGCATTTGTTGGATTCGGTCTCAAATCAGCCTCCAACGTAGGTCGTCCAGCACCTCCTCGCGTACCTTCCACCTCAGCTCCAGCGTTGCATACGACGCTTATCGCAGCCCTCGTAAAGACGACAGCCGCGTACCTCTCTCCTGGTGGCCCTGCAACAGCTCCGATTGCGGCCTCATGGCATGGATCTCCTCTTGATCTCCCGGTCATTGCCTTACGAGATGGGTACCTTGAGGTACGACTGCCATCACGACCAAACGGCTCAACAACCTGGATACGCCGCAACAATGTCCACCTCCTTGAAACGCCATACAAGATCGTGATCGACCTTTCGACACGACACCTACTTCTCTATCGCGATGGGAAACTCACGCTGGACGCCCCGGCAGGTATCGGCACTGTCGCAGATCCAACACCAACAGGGCACTTTTTCGTTGCCTTCTTCGCAGAGGCGCCCTCGGCCGCGTGGGGACCCTTTGTCATTATTACCTCTGCACACTCGAACGCGATCAGCGACTGGGAAGAATCCGGCGATGCAATCGTCGCCATTCACGGCCCGCTCGGAGAGGACCAGGCCATCGGAACTACCGGAGCTCAGGTCTCGCATGGTTGTGTGCGTCTCCATGATGTTGCCCTTGTTCAACTCCGTGCAGTACCCGATGGTTCCCCGGTGGAGATCATCTCCTGACAAGACAACTCCGACGTTGGGTAAATCTTGCCCAGCAGCGAGTCTTATAACCTCAAGAGCTGCTCAGCATTTAGATGAGCAATCTTTTCCCGGTCACCTGGGCTGATCGGGGCGTCGCGAAGAAAGGCCGTCGCTTCCATGCTGTCAGCAAACGGATGGTCGACGGAAAAGAGAATCCGGTCAGCACCAAAAACCATCAGCGCGCAGAGAAGCGGTGGATCCGTGAAGTACGCAGCAGTCGTGATATGAACCTGTTCGATTATGGTCTCCGCAACAGAACGTTCGAAGCCCGTCAAACGGCTCAACCGTTCATCTGCGCGTGCAAGAGAAAATGGAAGATTCTCGCCCATGTGTCCAACGATGACGCGAAGACGCTGATAACGATCGAAGGTTCCATTGACCGCGAGCCTCAACACATGGAGGCCACACTCCGCGTGCCACCCCCATCCTGCGGTTGCCAACATCTGGGCGACCGCAGGTTCAAGGCCGGAGAAGTAGGCATCCCGCACCGCTGGAGGAGGCTCTGCAGGATGGAGATAGATCGGCACATCGAGATCCTGGGCGGCTTCGAGAACGGGAGAGACCGATAGGTCATCAAGGAATACGCCATTGGTCTGTCCAAATACCATGGCGCCGACAAAACCAAGATCATGAACAGTCCTTTGCAGTTCAACAGCTGCTGCGACCGGATCCGACATCGGTAGCGTGGCAAACGCGCGCAATCGATCCGGATGCGCACGGACTGCTCCCGCCATTCGATCGTTGGCCTCTCGCGCTAGTGCAATCGATTGTGCGGGCGAAAGTTCTTGTAATTCATGCGCAATGAGCGAGAGGACCTGAATGTCGATTCCTGCCGCGTCCATCAATTCAATTCGACCTTGTCCCATTTCATCGAGCGCGTTTGCGAGAGATGGAGGTAGCCCTACCTTCCCGGCGGCTATGGCGATATCTCGCGGAAGTACATGTTCTTCAAGCGCGATCGTTCTCAACGTGGCCCCCCACCCAAATATTCCAGAGCGGGCTTTACCCTAAACCGGCGAACCGCCCAAAGAAAAGACTATGCCTCGTCGATCCTCTGTGTGGATCCTTCGCAACATGAAAGACAAGAATGCTTGAGAGATACCGTTCGTCTTGAATTTGATCTGTGAGATTGGCGAAAACGCGGTCTCACCGTGATGACTGAGATCAAGCCCGTAAAATTCATCCTCAGGACTGGCGCGCAGACCAACAAATCGGACGAAGAGCTCTGCAATGCCGTAATTGAATCCGAAGGCGTATGCGACCGTAACAACTGCTGCGAGAAGCTCCAAATCAATGAGTCGACCTTTTCAAGAGCAGCGGCGGTTGCCTGCAGAGACATTCATAGCGTGTTCGACAAAACATCCGAGCAGCATCATTCCGACCACTCCACCGATTCCATGAATCCAAAGTACGTCGAGCGAATCGTCATATCCGTAACGGAACTTCCACGGTACGGATACGGCACAGATAATTCCGGCAGCAACCCCTACCGACAGAGCAGGCATTGGACCTACGAAACCCGCACACGGAGTAACCGCGACCATCCCGGCGTAAGAGCGTGCGGGTCGCGGCGCCATGAACAATTCAAGAGCCGCGCACAAGAGAACCCAGACAGTGTCTCTCGCGTAGATGAGCCCCCCGTTTCATATTGGTCAAAAAGCAACGAACTCTTTAACGACGATGCGAGACAAACGCGATCACCGCTCAAACAGCAGACCTCCTCATCCGGAAACAGCACAGATTGGACGGAACAGCGTATCGTTCAACTCAATCGGACCCCACGGGAATCTGCCTTTGGAAAAGGCACATTCCGGGCTGTCAGTCTCGATAGACCGAGATGAAATGAGACCCTCTGACAAAGGACTTTTCAGATCCACCGCATGATCCGCCCGTATTGCTAACTCATGAGCACAATGTGCGCCCTCCGTTATTTCATTGACCCAACCCTCGAGTTCAAAGGTTGAGAAGTAGTCTGAGCCGATGCCATTCGATTCCAGCGAACTCGCCTGGGCGACGGAAATCGTCGCGAAGCACATGGCCCCGACGCCACAATATGTATGGCCGTTGATCTGTGAATTGGCAGGGGCAGAGGTATGGGTGAAGCACGAGAACCACACGCCGATTGGTTCATTCAAAGTCCGAGGTGGGCTTGTTTATTTTGAACGGCTGCGCAATGAACGCCCTGAGATAAAAGGCATCATTACCGCTACTCGTGGAAATCACGGACAGAGTATGGCGTTCGCTGGCCGAGCCGTAGGAGTTGAAGTTGTCATTGTCGTACCGAAAGGAAACAACCCGGACAAGAACGCATCGATGCGAAGTCTTGGCGCGGAACTGATTGAACACGGACATGACTTTCAAGAATCCGTTGAATTCGCGCAGGCACTCGGGATTGAGCGCGGACTCGAGATGGTCAGTCCCTACCATCCCGATCTTGTTCTTGGCGTCGCCACATATTCAAAAGAGCTTTTCGATGCTGCTGGTGAGCTCGATGTCGTTTACGTACCAGTAGGGATGGGATCGGGAATATGTGGCATGTTGAACGTGCGAGATCTTCTTGGATTCAAAACCGAAGTTGTTGGTGTGGTGGCCAAGGAGGCTCCGGCGACAGCACTTTCATTTGCAGCTGGGCGCCTTGTCTCGACGGACACCGCCAACACATTCATTGACGGGGTTGCAGTTCGGACGCCAAATTCAGAGGCGATATCACTCATAATCTCTGGCGCCTCTCGGATCGTGAAGACCAGCGAGGAAGAGGCGGCTGAAGCCATGAGAGAGCTCTATCGGACCACACATAATGTCGCCGAGCCCGCTGGCGCTCTCGCTTTCGCCGGACTGCGTGCTGATCGCGACCTTGTGCATGGAAAACGTGTCGGCATCATTCACAGCGGTGGTAACGCTGACACCAAGCACTTGGTCGAAGTGCTTGGTGGGCACACCCCTGCCCCATGAAGAAGGATTCAAATCATGCTGGGCCAGGGGGTTGGTGGATCTGAAGGAACAGCACCCGACCCGTTCCCTACTAGCCGAGGGAGCAGAGTTTGCGCTGACCCCTTGAAACCGCCTACATATTCATTGAGGTAATGGTGGTTACAGGAGTGGTTGGGATTTGGATGGAGGATGATGAGAAGTGACCACGCCGGCGCAGTTGGGTCGTACGCGTGGTCGGCGAAATCGTCTAGCAGGTCACGCAGCTTGGCCCGGAAGGCATCCATATCGGCTGGGGAAACGCGCGGACCGGCCTGAGTGATGTCGGCGTTCTCGGCGGGGACGAAGGTGATTTCGGCCAGCTAGGCCTCGAGCATGACATGGCTACTTCCCGGGGTGCTGAGCCGTCAGGCCTTCTTCGTCGCGAGGGAGGGCATCTCACCGGCCCCACGTGTGCCTCGCCGCTCCTGCTGGGCCTCGAGAAACCCCGTTCGCACGAGGGTCCTGACCTGGTGCAGGGTGCTCGCCGGATCCCGCGCGAGACGCTCGGCTATCTCCTTGTCGGTGCGGGCGTCTCCGACAAAGATGCGCGGAATATCTCATCCACTCGCGGATGACACAATTTGAGCGACAGCATTTCTGAGGTCATTGGCCCTCCTTCTTGGAGATGAAAATCAGCTCACGACCAGGTCTGTCACTTGCTCCTCGGACTTCCTCAACGAAGAGGTCCGCCGCCTGCAACAAGTTTCGAACCTCATCTTCAGTCCTGAATCGCAACGTAGATTCCGAGGTGATCACTCGGCCGGATCCGAAGGCAAATGTCGATAGAAATGAGACAAACGGCTCTCGGACCGCAGTCATCTCCACCCAAGTCTCAAGAAAACCAACCTCTGGCAGGTCAACCCTTTTGTAGGATTTTTCTCGGGTCCAATCAAGCCAGGCCTTCTTCGCTGGATCTCTAACTTCAAACACCAAGCGACCACCCGGCCTAAGCGCGACGCGCGAACTTCGCAGGACCGACATGAACTCCTCATCGGTCAAGAACACCTGGCCGACATTGCCCGTCATCGTCACAAGATCAACCTGAAGCGGAGGAAGTGCCGTTGAATCACCTTCGATCCAGCGCACTTTGTCGGCATCCGACTTTCTACGGGCGACATCCAACGACGCGTTTGCTGGGTCGAGGGCGATCACATTATGGCCTTGGCTGGCGAGAAGACACGCGAAGGTGCCAGTTCCACATCCGATGTCCAGCACTGAGCATGCATCGAACTCCTTCACCAGGTCCACATATACATCGAGATCTCTGCGATCGGGGTCCAAAGGATCGTAAAGTGCAGCGAGGTCGGCATCTGAATACAATCGATCGACGTCGGCCATCATTGACTTCCCAGTTCATTTCTTCTTATCGGGACTTTTACTTCGCTCTCTTTCCATTGTCTCACGGCCATACTGAAACTCGAAAAAGATTCGGAGACAAGCCACAATCAGTTCACGGGTTTCTGGTCACCTTTGGAAGGTCCCCATTTCCTATGCCACGTGGCTCAGTTCAGAGGAATCCTTCCAAACCCATCAACTAGGCGGTAATTCTTTGGTGGCTTTTGCAAATCAATCATGCACGATCGCGCACGACAAGCACGAACATACCAAGGTGAACCGAGGAAGACATACTGTCAGCAGGTGACACGTGATGGACGTGAGCGGACTCGAACCGCCAAATTCCACGATGCGAACTTGACCCGGAGCACTTCTTGAGGTGGGGCAATTTGAAAAATTCCTGATCAGAGTAACAATGCATCTCAGCCAGTCTCACAAAGTCGCACTCGGTTTCACGGAGATCGCGCACGCAAAGCAACTCTTCAAAAGAAATTATTGATTCAAAAGCATCTTTATTGCTTTACAACACATCTCAACAAACTGAAGCGCGCGCCCGGATCTTCCCACGGATGCGAGACTGCATCGATGAAGATTCGACCTGCGACCGAAAGAGACGCCGAGGAGATCGCCTCAGTTCACGTTCGATCGTGGCAATCGGCTTATCAAGGACTCATCCCTCAGAGTTATCTCGATCAGCTCAATATCGAGCAGCGGAAGACTTCGTGGGAGCGTTATCTGCGAAATACGACCGGGAACCGCGAGGGATGCGTAGTGGCTGAAGAAGACGAGACGATCATTGGATTCGCTAATTTCGTGCCCTCACGCGATGAAGACAGCGATCCGATGGTGACAGCTGAGCTTGCCTCGATCTATCTATTAGCCGAAAGATGGAACCAGGGCATTGGTCGGGCTCTCTTTCAACAAGTGGTCGAATTATGGCGACTTTTCGAATTTCAAGAGGCGACACTATGGGTTCTCAATTCGAACATGCGGGCAATGAACTTCTACGAACGCTTGGGCTGGTTCGTCGACGGCAAAGAAAAAAGTGAGAGTTCTTCTGGCGTTGTGCTCAGTGAATCTCGATATCGATACAAGATTATTTGAGAATGTGAGACGCTCAAATTGTAAGCAATATCAATGAGGGCATCCATCGAATTCCTTGATCTTCGGTACGCGATGATGAACCTGTGCTGATCACCATTCGTTCCGGCGTGCCTTCGGATGGCCCATCCCTTCAGGCGATCGAAAGATTGGCAGGGGAGAAATTCCGGCTAGTCGGTTTGGATCACGTTGCCAACGACGAACCACCCTCGGTAGAGAGCCTCGCGAATTACGCTGATGCTGGGCGCAGCTGGGTGGCGATCGATGAAACTGGGGATCCAATTGGATACGTCATCATCGACGAAATTGATGGTAACGCGCACATTTCCCAAATGAGCGTGCACCCGGATTGGCAAGGGCGCGGCGTGGGCCGCATGCTCTTGAGCCGAGTACAAACTTGGGTGATCGACAACGGCAAGGGTGCTATTACGTTGACCACCTTTGACTTAGTTCCGTGGAATAGGCCGCTCTACGAACACCTTGGATTTCGCGTTTTGACCGCCGAGGGCATCGGACCTGAATTGAGTGCGATCCAAACTTCTGAGACAGTTCGAGGGCTTACTCCCAGTGAAAGAGTATGTATGCGTCTTGATGTCCACGCTGGTTCAAAGGCACCTTGAACCAGCAAAATCGTTGCACGAGGAATTTCCCACCACCGCAAGGCAAACGTGACCGATGTCATAATGAGGCAATGGAAGAGGTTCTTTTTGGCGGTGTGGCCAACGCCGGAAAAGTCACACGGCACGGTCCGTTCGTCCTGCGTCCGAGCAATCTTTACTCTGCTTCGATCCACGCGTTTCTAAAAACACTCCGAAAAACCGGGTTTGAAGGTGCTTCATTGCCCATCGAAATCCAAGAGGATGGTCGCGAACGTCTGGTATTCATTGAGGGCGAAGTACCCATCCCGCCATACGCCACATGGGCCCAATCTGACGATGTCTTAGCATCGGTGACGCGGCTGATCTCCGATTTTCACCTGGCGTCAGCAACCGTGGATCGTTCAATGGAAACTTGGAATCATGAGATGTCGGATGCTTCCGGAGGTTCGATCATCTGCCATAACGATGTTTGCTTGGAGAACGTCATTTCCCGAGATGGCAAAGCCATCGCGCTCATCGACTTCGACTTTGCTGCGCCCGGGCGGCCGACATATGACCTCGCGGCATTCGCGCGTATGTGCGTCCCTATTGACGATGACATCAGCTCCGAACGCCTCGGTTGGTTGGAATCAGATCGTTCAGGTCGGCTCAGGCTCGTTGCCGATGTATACGGTCTCGATGCAAAAGGACGAAGAGAGCTCCTCGAATTTCTTGATGGCGCCATCCAAGGTGGTGGAACCTTTGTGCAACGACGCGCCAATGCCGGTGATACAAACTTCATTCAAATGCTGGAAGAGATGGGCGGTATGGAGCGCTATGAACGACGTCGACGCTGGTGGATCGAGAGCAGAGAGCAGTTCCTCGCAGCGCTCTCGTAGAAAGCTTGCGGCAATCTCTTTCAATCTGGCGAAATCAATAAGCACGGATGATTGCCGCGCGACAGAGGGGAACCCTAATGAACCCCACTTTCGAATCCTCTGGTCAGTCAACACATGTCGATAAGGGAGATCAATCGCGCACGACGAGCCCGAATTTGTCACAGAATTGCGAGGAAAACGCACTACGAGGGGAAACGTGGTGGAGGTGAGCGGACTCGAACCGCCGACTTCCACGTTGCGAAAATGGATTGGAGAACTCTGATACCAGCGCTCTTGAGAGATCACCGCGGCGACGGAAGGCAATCCGCGACATTGGGTGGCGCCCTAACGAAACATCGGCCGAATCGAACGCTGTCTGCGTTGATCAGGTATCAGGGTTTGGCGCGCCAAGCTCCCGTATAACCAAGACGTGGTGAGCGAGCCGAAGGAGCCAACAGGCGGCGACCAGTTGACCGATATTCTTGGCCACCTCGTCGAAATTCCCTATCCTGACAAGATCTTCTCTCCCCAAGTTATTGCGATCAAGTTCGAGCTTGTTGCGAACTACCTCCCAGATCGCCGATGTGCTATCAACGGATGCGTACGACCGCCCAGGCACTGCTAGAAGGCCTTCCGCACGGTACCGGTGGCCCAGAGCGCCCCATAATCGCCGAAGTATGTCGTGCCCTCCAACAAGTGCCACATCTCATTCATCGAGTTCTGCTAATACCTCACCGATAATTTTTGTTGTCTGGTGGGCAGGGAGCGGATCCCCGCCTTCCGCTTGCGCAACCTCAGCCGAGAAAGCTTCGACGGCATGAACTCCGCCGACAAGCACATGCCGTAGTGCTTCGCCGCTCGCTTGGGGATCTTCGAGTGCCTCCACTGCCCGGGCGACCGCATGGTCGGGAGAGGTTGAGACAGCATGAACAACGCTCATTGCTTCTTCTCGACCGGTCGCTGTTGAAACGACCGACTCTCGACCAGGGTTTTGCTGAAGGTCCCACTCGACTAGCGCTTCGTCGTATCCACCTTCACCTGGATGGAGCAAATGGGTCGCGGGAACCGCGCTCGGCTCAGCATCATCGCCTCCTGAAGACGAACCCGCGACGGCGTCGACTTCGTGATGTCGGACCGCGCGCACAGGAACGACCAAGCTTCCATCTGCATTACGGACAATGTCCATATTGCGACGCTCCTTTGAGTGGCCCCATATAAGGGGCTATGAGAATCACTATACCCGCAGTGACTTTCGATGAGTAGCGCTAAGAGGCCCCAACCACACACCGCCAAGGCTCCATACCGAAGTACGAGGGCCCGTGGTTCTCTATCGTCGATTTCACGCCAGGAAAGAACTGCGTCGAGCGCTCTCGATGAATCGCAGATCTACGTTCGGAGCGCTTGTGACGAATCCTGATAAGAAGATGCATTCATCAGAGTCGCGATCTGTCTGAACCATTGCGAATGAGTGGGTTGCCTTACGTGTCACCAATCCGCCATGCATTACGACGTGTTTCCGCTTCAATTGTAGAATGCCTCACGCACGTGCTTTGGTTCTGGAGGTCTTGTCGTTGTCAACAACATGTTCACAACTCTTGCCACCTTTGTATTCACGCGTTAAGAGTCGCCGCGGGTTTACTGAAGACGTGGCGAATCATTGTGAGTAGGTCGGGCTAGTGCCAACAATGTGGGTCGAGCATCAACTGTGACCCCTGGGAGTATCTGCTCAGCCATCATCCTTGAGCGCTATGCGGAGGTCCTTTCTGGCTCGCTCGATCTGCTTTCGCACTGTTGACTCGGCGATATGGAGCGTGCCCGCAGCATCTTTTGTCGACATTCCAACGATGAGACAGAGCACAGCACAGCGTCGACGAGCAGCCGGCATCGTCTTCAGTCCCATTTCGATCCCAACATGCAGTGTCGCCTCGTCGTCGACAGTGGGCGTCGCGTGCTCTTCCACGAGCGGGGGCTTGCGAAATGACGAGCGCCGCGTCAGACGGAAAGCGACGCGGTAGACGTAGCCGGCGGGATTGGTGCCACTGCGAACCCGATCCCAGTGAACAAGGGCTCTGGCGAACGCCTCTTGGGCCACATCTTCTGCGCTCGGTCGGCTCGCGCCCGAGAGCTCGAGCGCTCTCACGAGTCGCGGATAGTGTGCCTTGTACGTCGCGACGAAGTCTTCATCGACGGCGTCGAAATCTACGAGTGCATCACCAAGATCATCTCCTTCGGAGGAGCTCTCGGCGACGGAGGCTTCGTCCATAATTGCTAGCTGAGCACGTCTCCGGACGTTCGTCGCGTCATCGAACGCGTTCATTTCGAGCTTGTCGTCGGCTGACCGGCGCTGGGTCCGGTCTGGGATTGACCTCCAATCGGCGCCAAGCACGCTTGAGGTTGCGCGATTGCGTCATCGTCATTGATGGTCGCGGTGGCGATTGTGTTCCCGGAGCTGTCAAGAGCGGTAACGGCCGCTGGCAGGGGCGTACTACCGTCGTCCGCGAACACGGCCCAGCCACTTACGACGGCCATCTGTTTTGATATCCCGTCCGAGAAGCTCGCCTGCACGCTGCTCACGTCTGATGCGACGTGGACAGTCAACACCTCGATCGGCGATGCTTCGGAGACGCCGACAGCTGAGCTGTCGAGGATCTCGAAGGGTTGACTCGGACCCGAAATGGAGATCGACGGCAACGGCACCGTCACCGCGCCAACTGCGCCGGGATTCGACACCTCGACAACCAGTGCTTGACTGGATTCGCATGAGGTGTATATCGGTACGATCCCTGGAGATGAACGAGCCGTGTTCGACGGCATGCTCAGATTTGGCGAAGCCGCTGATGACGAAGTCGGCGGGGCCAACCCATTCGAGGCGTACGGCTGGGGTACGAAGTTGGGCGTCGTCTCCTGAAACGCTCGCACAGTGACATCGCCGAACGTTTGGACAAAGAGCTTGATCAACGGACCACTTAAACCAACCGGATAGGTGTTACCGCAGCCCTCGACCGTGCAAAGACCTGGCGCCGGCGGGGTGGCCGCAATGTTGGCGCCCGACGAGCTCGCTCCCGTGCTGGTGCTCGGAGCGGTCGTTTTCAACCACTCGAGCCCTTTCGGTGCTGGACCGAGCGCGCGGTGTTGCTTGGTCCAACCCGAGTTGGCGAGTGGGGCTTGGCCGGATTCAGACGGAGGCCCGATCGCGTTGGGCTTGAATGCCGAGGTTGTACTGCTCGTCACTCGGGTGATCCCCGCGACACTCGCTCCGGCGAGGGCGAGGAGAATAGAGATGCCCGTGATGACCTTCAACCGACGCTCGCGGTGCCGTCGCGATCGAGCGACGATCGATCCGAGCGTGGCTGCGGTCGCTTTTCCATCGGCTTCGTCGAGAAGGCTGGAATACTCTGCTCGCTGCGTGTCCTGGTCTTCGAAGGTCATCGCGTCAGCGCCCTAGCTCGTACACAACTTCTACTTGAACCGACAGTCGTTCGGCTCCCTACTCGACCGAAATCGCGGATTTCGCCGCCGTCTGCGGAAGCGTCGAAGCTCTCGGACAATGAAGGGGCTGTCATCTGCTCCTCGTCGGTGATCTTCATGACCGGGCAATGTCGTGGAAAGTGACGGTTGCGTGTGCCGCTGACCCTGGACTGCTCGCAACTGCCGCGCCATTCGCCAGCAGAATCTCCGAGCATTGCTCCGCTCGCGTTGAGCCTGCTGCGATTAGGGCTGCGGGCCTCCATCAAGGACTCTGTTCGGTGGTGAATCATGTGCTTTCGGCTTTCTAGACAGTCGGAGAACTTCTCCTTCACTACTAAAAAGCCCCGAGTGACCCTGTTCGCGTACAGGTACCTGAGCATTCTGATCAAGATGCCAGTCGGTGACGGCGGCGAGAGGATCGCCGCACCGAACATCGGCTCATCGAGGATGGAACGTCATGCCATGACAACGGCTGGGCGCGTCCAGAGCCGGCGAGGGAATCATCGTTGGGTTAGAAGGACGATCCCAATCTCCGTTCTCTATCAGTGGCTTCGCGCCCGTAGAGCGTCCGAGTAGTAGTTTCAATGTTGCGGGGCACGCCTGGCACGCTGTGACGTGCGTCACTCTGGTGGAGGTTCGTGGGTCGTATTCGAACTTCACTGACCTAAAGAAACGCGTCAACGCGCTCACATCTGACTCGTCACATCACGAACGATAAGTGAAATAACGCAGTTCCTGTACCTGCGTTGCTCCGGATAAGCGCCGTCAGGCTACCCCAACGATCGATGCGCGGGGGATGACACGACCCGTCGAGATGGGGCCATATCGCCGAGCATCGCCGAAGGCGAATACTTCGCCGTTCGCGTCGACGAGCCAGTAGCCCTTGCCGTCTGGAGTCGTTACAACTCCAGAGATCTGGCGATGCTTCTTCGCAGGGGTTGAGCCGAAGAAGCTCGCGTCGCCGTACGCAGACACCCCGCCGTTCACGTCGACGAGCCAGTAGCCCTTGCCGTCTGGCGTTCTCGCGATCGCGTCGATCGGCGCTGACGGGCGGAGACCGCTCGATTGAAGCGAGCCGTAGAAGCTCGCGTCGCCGAACGGGTAGATGCCACCCGTCGAGTCGACGAGCCAGTAGCCCTTACCGTCTGGCGTCGTCGCGATCGCGACGACCGTCGCGAGCGGCGCTGTTGTGAGCGAGCCGTAGAAGCTCGCGTCGCCGAAGGCGAACACGCCACCTACTCGTGTGACGAGCCAGTAACCGCGTCGATCTGGAAGCGCTGCGATCCCGGCAATCGGGTCCATGGGACGAAGGTCACTCGTCGGTAGCGAGCCATAGAATCGGGCATTGCCGAGACGGTGCACCGCACCGTTGGCACCGGCGAGCAGCAGGTGAGCGCCTCCGAGGTAATGGCTCGGGACGACGAACACCGTGCCGACAAGCTGTCCGAGGTTCGGCGCGCTCTTGCGAGTGACCGTCACGGTGGTGCACGATCCGCGACCGCTCGGCGGACTCTGATGAAATGCTCGGCGTACGCCGCGATCGTGGGCATCCCACCACAGCACCTTGAGCCCCCTCGGCAGCCCACAGAGCGTGACGCTCACCCGGGAAAACGCGCTTCCCGGAAGGATGGAGAGGTCGTAGTACGTACCACCGGTCGCGATTGCCGGAATCGGGTTGCTCAGATACTTCCCGGCGGCGAGGGTCCCCTTACCCGTGCCTTCGGCGCGGACAGAGCCTCGGACACCCCCTCTGCCGATCGAAATGGTCACGGTTTTCCTCGGTGAACTCGACGTCGCCTGCTTGTAGCTGTCGAGCGCGGCGCCAACAGGTACAACCTCGTTCGAGGAAGCCACCGCGCCTGTCCCGATCAGGGTGGTCGCAGCAACGCGGAAGGTGTAGACGTCGCCAGCGGCGAGACCGCCGATCGTCACCGTGATCGTCGTCACGACGACTTTTTGGCCAGCGGTCGAAGTCGTCAGGTCGAACGGGACAACGGCGTACGAGATCACCGGGCTGCCCCCGTCGATGCTCGGCGGATCCCAGCTCACGACCGCACGGTCCACGAGGGACTCGCCCGAGGTCGCGAGGGCTTGCACGTCAATCGGGGCACTGGGCACGCTGCCATAGCCGAACTGATCTGCCGACGAGGTCACCGAGGTGCCGTTGGCCGTCGTGACCGTGAGGTTCACGGTCCCGGTGCCGGCCGGGCTCGTTGCGGTGATCGAGGTAGCTGAGACCACGACAACGCTCGTGGCCGCGGTTCCGCCGAAGGAGACGGTCGCGCCCGAGGCGAAGTTCGTCCCGGTGATCGTGACGCCCGTCCCACCGCTCGTTGTCCCGGCGTCGGGCGAGATCGCGGTCACGGTCGGAGCTCCGTAGGAGAACAGGTCCGCCCCTGAGGGCGGGGAGGGTCCGTTGCTCGTCGAGACGGTCACGTCGACCGTCCCGGTGCCGGCTGAGCTTGTCGCGGTGACCGCAGTAGCAGAGACGACAACAACGCTCGTCGCTCTGATCGAACCGAAGAACACGGTCGCGCCCGAGGCGAAGTTCGTCCCGGTGATCGTGACGGCCGTCCCCCCGTTCGCTGGCCCGGCATCGGGCGAGACCGCGGTCACCGTCGGACCGACGCTGCCGTAGGTGAAGAGGTCCGTCGCCGAGATTGCCGAAGTGCCGTCGTTTGTCGTCACCGTGACCTGGACGGTGCCGCTCCCCGCCGGGGGGCTGGTCGCGGTTATGAAAGTGGACGAGTCAAAGACAACGTTCGTCGCTCTGATCGAACCGAAGAGAACGATCAACCCCGAGGCGAAGTTCGTCCCGGTGATCGTGACGGCCGTGCCGCCCGAGGTCGACCCGGCGTCGGGAAAGACCGCGGTCACCGTCGGTGCCCCATAGGAGAAAAGGTCCGCCCCCGAGGTCACCGAGGGGCCGTTGGCCGTCGTGACCGTGACGTTGACGGTCCCGGTGCCGGCCGGGCTCGTTGCGGTGATCGAGGCGGCAGAGACGACGACAACGCGCGTCGCCGCGGTTCCGCCGAAGGAGACCGTCGCGCCCGAGGCGAAGTTCGTCCCGGTGATCGTGACGGCCGTGCCGCCCGAGGTCGACCCGGCGTCGGGAGAGACCGCGGTCACCGTCGGTGCCCCATAGGAGAAGAGGTCCGCCCCCGAGGTCACCGAGGTGCCGTTGCTCGTCGTGACCGTGACGTCGACCGTCCCGGTGCCGGCCGGACTCGTCGCGCTGATCGAGGTGGACGAGTAGACAGTGACGCCCGTCGCCGCGGTTGCGCCGAAGGCGACGATCATGCCCGAGGCGAAGTTCGTCCCGGTGATCGTGACGGCCGTCCCGCCCGAGGTCGACCCGGCGTCGGGAGAGACGGCGCTCACCCCAGGGATAGTGCCGTAGAGGAAAAGGTCGCTCCCCGAGACCGCCGAGGTGCCGTTGCTCGTCGTGACCGTGACGTCAACCGTCCCCGAGGAGCCAGCCGGGCTCTTCGCGGTTACCGAGGTCGACGAGACGACGGTGACGCTCGTCGCTGCTCTCCCGCCGAAGGACACCGTTGCGCCCGAGGCGAAGTTCGTCCCGGTGATCGTGACGCTCGTGCCGCCCGAGGTCGACCCGGCGTCGGGAGAGACGGCGCTCACGGTCGGTGGCGCCGTGCCGTAGAGGAAAAGGTCGCTCCCCGAGGTCACCGAGGTGCCGTTGCTCGTCGTGACCGTGACGTCGACCGTCCCGGTGCTGGCCGGACTCGTCGCGCTGATCGAGGTGGACGAGTTGACGACGACCCCCGTCGCCGCGGTGGTGGCGAACTTCACGGTCGTGCCCGAGGCAAAGTCCGTCCCGGTGATCGTGACGGCCGTCCCGCCCGAGATCGACCCGGCGTCGGGAGAGACCGCGCTCACCGTCGGTGTCCCGTAGGAGAAGAGGTCTGCCCCCGAGGTCGCCGAGGTCTGACCGCCGACGATGACGGTCACGTCGACGGTGCCGCTCCCCGCCGGGCTCGTTGCGCTGCAGCTCGTCGTCGAAGCACAGCTCACGCCCGTGGCGGGCGCGGTGGCGAAGTCGACGGTCGTCGCACCGCTGGTCGTCGAGAACCCGGTCCCGGTGATTGTCACGCTCGTCCCACCCGAGGTCGATCCGGCGTCAGGCAAGACGGAGCTGACGGTCGGTGGCGGAGCGGCACTGGCGGGCAGAACGTCTACCAGTGCAGGAGCGACAAGCGCGACGAACAGGATCGCGATGAGAGCGATGCCGCGCCGTCTCCGCTGGTAGCCGCCGAACGAGCGCTCGAACATGATCTGAATACCGCTCGCCATTACCCGGTCACCGAGGTCCGGTGCCGCAGATACCTCACGCCGCGCCGAGACCGACCACGACCTGTGGAGGGGAACGAATAGAGCTGGCCGAAATGGGTGTACCACGGCCGCTCAGATGTGAGCACCCCCAGTTGGCCTCGACGCGATCCGACCGTGCTGCCAGCACGTCGTGCAACACGTGACGGCATCACGATTGACCAACCGGCATCGCATGGGGACAACACAGGGTGATCCCTCCGCGGGCTCAATCAAACGAGCGACGTGGGGCCTCGGTTTCGCCTCTAGCTCCCCAACAGACCGAAGGCGACCAATGGAGTCTATTGGATCAAAGCGTGCCCATCTACTCTGGTGACCAGCGTACCAGAAGCGAAAGATTATCGTTCGTGGGGTGGACATAATCGAGGCAACGATGTGTCTCGTCGCCTCGGGATCGTCCCAGCAGCGCGAACCCGAGAAGGCGTCCATCGGAACAGCGCTTCGCTTCGCGACGCGCTTTGGTCGCAGCTACCGGCGCGCCAGCGATCGCACCCGCAAGGCGTTCAACGCCGCAGTCCTCGAAGAAGTCCGCGTCCGTGACGGCCACGTGGTCGAAGCGGTGTGCCAGGCACCGTTCAATCTGCTCTTTGCAATGCCCAAGTTCAAATACTGGTCATGTTGTGGAGGTGAGCGGACTCGAACCGCCGACTTCCACGTTGCGAAAATGGATTCGGGTTACTTCGTAAACTGGAGTTTCGCGGTTCAACCGTCTTCGAGGCCTGAATCCAGACGACATCACACGACAGAGGATTGAACCACAAATCACTTCCGACACACCGGTTCACGCCTGTGACGCGCCCGACTTTACGGCCGATCAACCGGCGCATCATATTGATTGTCGCATCCATTACACGCCTGGTAATCGATATATTTACGCGAGAGGCGTCAACGCCTCATCCTTAGGACACCACATCTCGAAGTATTTCAGTGTGCCACCTGAAGCAACAGGTGAGACTGCTATCTTGTCCAACCCAATTCCGTAAACCACGGCGAACACCGCCGAATCTGGATCGGTCTAGGCAGAGATCATCCCTCCACTGGTTAGAAACACTGATCCCAATTCACCAGTCGTACCTTTAACTTTGATGCAGGCGTCTATCGACCGGGTCGCGAGGGCTTCCCGGCGCACTCTCTGGCTCACCAAATCAATCTACGAGTTCGACGAGTATGCAGTCTCACCGTGATGACTGAGGTCCAATCCGCGATATTCGTCCTCAGGGGTGACGCGAAGACCAACAAACCGGTCGACAAATTTCGCGATCGCATAGGAGACCCCAAAGGAGTACGCGACCGTTACGACGACTGCGAGAAGCTCTAGACCAAAGAGTCGACCTCCCCCGAAAAAGAGGCCATTGCTTGCCGAAGCATTGACAGAGTGTTCGGCGAAACACCCAAGCAGCACCATTCCTGCCACTCCACCAATTCCGTGGATTGCAAGCACGTCGAGCGAATCGTCATATCCGTACCGGAATTTCCATCGTACGGCCATCGCGCAGACAACTCCGGCGGCAGCGCCAATCAACAGCGCGGGCATCGGGCCGACAAAACCCGCGCACGGAGTAATCGCAACCATTCCCGCGACCGCTCCGGAGACCGCTCCCAGCGCAGTAGCGACACGATCCTTTGCACCTTCAAAGATCATCCAGCCAAGAAGGCCGGCCGCTGCGGCGAGCTGGGTATTGATAAACGCATGCACCGCTGTTTCATTTGCGCCAAGCGCAGAACCCGCATTGAAGCCGAACCATCCAAACCACAAGATTCCCGCACCGATGATGCTCAGGGGAATCGAGTGAGGTGGCATTGACTCTTTAGGCCAACCGCTTCGTCGACCAAGCACAAGCACAAGAGCAAGCGTTGAGAAGCCCGAGTTGATCTCGACAACGGTCCCTCCCGCGAAGTCAATCACGCCAAGATGAGCAAGCCAACCGACCGGGCTGAACACCCAGTGTGCAATCGGTGAATAGACGAGCAACGTCCAGAGCACGATGAACACCGCAAAGCCCTTAAATCGCATCCGCTCTGCGACTCCACCGACAATCAATGCCGCCGTGATAATGACAAACATCATCTGAAAGATCATCACCGATCCCGACGAGACTGCGAGATGAGAGAACCCCGGCAAATTATGGGTCATCCCTCGGAGTCCTAGGAACCCGAGATTCCCGATCAGTCCATCGCCTGCGTCGGTTGAGAACACAAGGCTGAAACCAATGACGGCCCATAGCACGGTGACGATGCCCATGACGAAAAAGGTTTGAACCATGATCGAAAGCACGTTCTTCGATCGGACCATCCCCGAATAGAAGAGTGCAAGGCCCGGAGTCATGAACAACACCAATGCCGCGCTGACGAGAACCCAGGCAGTGTCTCCCGCGTTCATGTTCCCCCCAATCTCTGATCGTCATGCAAACAACAACGCGCCCAACGATGACGCGAGACGGGCGCGACCGTCGCTCAATCAGCAGACAGTGTCGCTTGGTGGCGACACAGAATGGACGGTGCAGTGTATCGCGCACCTCAACCGCAACCATGGGGAATCACCTGTGAAAGCACGATGTCTGATCCGGCGATCCCCGAAAGATGTGACCACAAAGGGCCCAATGGGAAAAAACGCTTCCGGACCACGGAGCATTCTGACGCGAGTGCGAACTCGTGGGTAACCTTCGCGGGCCCCAGGACGGGAGTACCGCATAGACGTATTCGAGAAATCGCCCCTCAAGGAGCACGACAGCCGCCGACGACGCTTGCTCACGGCGTTCAAGGGCTCGCAGGTGGAACTAGAGGCTCGGGCCACCGAATATCTCAACCTGTTCAAACGTCCGAAGACTGTCATTGAAGCTGGCAATCAGCGCATCGACGTTCTTCCTCGCTATATCCGTCCGGGTAATTCTCCGGCGTGGAATTGAGCTGACTGGCACGATCGAGGGCGCAGGCATTACCACAGACGATTCGTCGGCAAGTCGATACAGACCTCTGGAGACCCGTAGCAAGCCCGGGTACATCCCTGCTGATGCTCCTCCAGCATTGATGCACATGTAGTTCATGATGTGAGTTCAAAGCGTCGAGCCACGGCAGAGGCAGCCCAACTTGCGGGCCTCGTCAATTAGCTCGATGGGAGAAAACGGCACCTGACCCTGATCGGTCAGTGCGGCGGCTGCCCGATTTATGTCCTCACGCGCGCTCATTGCCGCAGTACTCCGCTGGAAGTTGATGAACTCACGAGGGCAACGAGAACAAACCTACTCTTGGCGCCAACCGAGACAGATCAAGTCTCCGCAGGCTGCCTTTGGCTCTATCGCACCTCCTCGGTAGGTCTTAGCGGCCATTGAGGTTTGTTTTGGCGTCTTTCGTAGCGTCCGTGGAACTGGAAACCGAACCCGCTAGCTCGGACACCCGAGTCTGAGACGCGCAATGCCTTGAGGGGGAGTCCACGACGTCAATGGTGAAGCCACTGCTGTTTCGATGCTGTGCTCTTGAATTCGCCCGATTGAAGGAGCGACCGCAGACTGATCGATGCCGTCTTTGACATTGCAGACTCAGATGCGAAGATACGGCACACGTCAATTAAACAACTGGGATCAGTTCGAGTAGAGGTGCTGAATTTCCTAGGCGCGGCCGGTGTTGGCCGTCCGACGCGTAACACCCAGAATGCCGGGACCAAGGCGGGCCAGAACGTTCAGGGGATCCACCTCGCAGACCAGTCCGGACGCGCCCCGAGTCAGCGATCTGCTTTGGTCGTGCGATGGGGCGCGGTTCCACGCACCCCGCTCTTATCCGAAGTGCCGCAAAAACGGCCCGTAGTCCAATGACCGCTGAATGATGCCGAGTTACGCGTCTCCACTGAGCAGCAGATTGGTTCCCATGTCCCGAAACGTCGGATGACTGACGCGGATATCGCGACGTTAATCGTCTAACTACGAGCGCTCTCGTTCATCTTCGATCTCACGAATCATGAGCTTTCTGGCCTCAACGAGGGCTCGGTCGAGATCGGGATCATTGAAATGCACAAAGAGCGAGGGCCAGTGCGGTAGCCAGATTTCAAGCGTGACGCGCTGCTCGAGACTTTCTCGGTGTTTGACCGACAGTCGGATGTCGACCTGTTCGGGGTTCCAGCGGGCCAGGTGGCGGTCGAGAGCGGTCAAGGCGGAAAAGACTCGCTCCCGATCGGCGTCTTGAAAACCGGGCCCAAGGCGTAGTCGTTGTTCAAGCGTCCCAGGGTCTTGGTCGCTACTTCTCATTCCTACTCCTATTGTCTCTGAGCCGAACTCGGCAAAGCGGAATTGAAGGAAAGCTCGATTCTGACCTAATTCGACCGCTCACGATTTTTTGTTCGCTGGCTTGACGATGACTTTCATCCTCTAGGGCCAAACGCATCGAGGTTTCAAGTAATCTTCGCATTCTTGTTGTCATCTGACCGATGCTGACGCAAGAGTTTGGAATCGATATGGAAAAGAGCAGTCAGTAATTGCTATCACCTGTTCCAAGAAAATCACCCACGCTTTCAGCGAAATTGTGACTCCGAGCCCAAGTGACCTGTTGAGAACTAATTCAACTCTCGCTCTCGCTCTCTTTACAACCCTCAGCTACTCCTCTTTAGCAGACAGAGCTTCGGGGTCGTCTAGCAATACACCAGCCTCGGCTGCCTCAATTACATCGATTGGAAGTTGGTCCCCTTCTTGTTCGTCATCAAAATCGATCTCACTGTCGTGCGGAGCGATTTGCGCAGCGTCCTCTGGCTCTAACGGATCTGGTTGCTCGACAACTGGCAAATCATCGTAGGGATCGGTCATTGTGCTCCTTCTCTTCACCCCTGTTTATCGCATCCCGACTTCGACAACTACACCCCCCAAATAGTCCAACGAAATTCGCAGTGTTCATCTTTTGGGTCTTCCATGGAATTAGGCCTAGGCGCTCGACCTCAAGGGTGTTATCAGGCATTCAATTTTCTGCGGCACTATGCGGTCCTTGCCTGGGATCCATTCCGTAACTTTCGATTAATGGCTCTTCGGATCTCAATGGGGTATGACCTTCGCGAGTAGGACCCAATGTGATTTTTCGGCATAGACAAGTGACCGGATCCGATAGTTGCGAAAGCTAGTGCAACAAAATGCTGCACGCTCGACGCGTTTGATGAGAATGACAGCCTCGGTCGGACCGTTGCTGACATGGGCCCTGTGCCAGACGGCAATCCCTTCTCATCGAACCTTGCGACGTGCGGGCGAGACCAAATCTTCAAAGCCTTCGTACTCGTCTTCAACGAAACGGACTCGAAGTCGCAGTGGACGGCGCGTCCCGAGATGAAAGGGAGTCTGCTCACAATTACCAAAACCAAGAGCGAAGTTCGTCCGCGAGACTGTCCCCATCGAACTTGCCACTAAAGAATTCCGCGACGCTGGAGTACCAAGAACGAGAGCCAACCTGCAGGGATGGGCAACCAAAAGGTAGCGATACGAAATATCAGTACTGAAGGGATTGCTTCGTGTGCAGGAATGCCGATCGCGGTAAGGCCCGCGACAAGCACCGCCTCCACTGCACCAAGGCCTCCAGGCGTCGGCGCAGCAGATCCAACGGCGTTGCCAGCAAGGTAGACGACTCCGGCAGGGATTATCGCCGGATGGGCTCCGAGCGCGCGAAGTGCGGCGATGAACGCAACGAGGTAGCCAAATGTGAGCAAGAGATTGGCCCCGGTTCCAACAGCAAGTCGAAGCGGTTGGGATACCGCATCAAGGAGTCGCGGCCAGAAACTTCGCAAACGTGGTAGTACGTGGTGATTCAACTTTGCTCGAGTTTGTGGCACAAGGAGCAGAATTCCACCAAGGGCAACGATCGTTGCGACTCCAGTGAGTAAATCCGAACTCGGCACGATCTTGAAGCGGCTAATCCCTGAGCCAGTCAGTAATCCAAAAGTGATCAACAGCAACACCGTCGTGACGACATTCACGATCTGCGATACCGCAACGGCGGCAGCGATGGACCCCTCGTCAACATCTTGACGAGCCAGGTACCGAGCATTGACGGCAATATGTCCAACCGTAGGAGGCATGGCGATCCCGACGAAGGCCGTTGAAAGTTGAACAAAAAAGCCACGAATGAGGGAAAGCCGCTTCGGAACAAATGCGGCCAGATTCTCCGCGGCTGCGAAGTAGGTGAGTGCCGAACCAAGGATCGCAATCGCGAACCAGCCAAAATTGGTATGTCGAAGCGCCCCAAGAAGATTGATCCTTGAGAGTTGACCAATGACCAGAAAAGCTGCAATCGTCAGAGCAACCGTGCTTGCAACGGTGCGCCATCGAAATCGCTCGAGTCGAGTGATGCGTTCGGTGATGTTCGTGCCGACCAGCTCACGGCGAACTTCGCTGATACATCCACGGGCTTCACGCATCGCCGACCAGCCCCAGGGTGCGAGCGCGATTGGCTGGAGGATAGCAGCGATGGCAGATTCATCGTTTGGTTGGTAGCCATTGCGGAGCGCTTGCACTGCCGTCGGCGCCCCAACGGCGCGGGCAAGTGTGGTGAGCAGTTGTGTGACATCGAGGCGACGAACAAGCTCACCTGCTCCGGGAAGCGCGGCATTGAGCGACGAGAACCCGGCGGCGCCGTGCCCTATGAGCAAATTTCCTGGTCGCAAGTCCCGATGAGCGACGCCTGCGTCATGAAGTCCGCGCAGTGCGTGGAACAGCACATTTGCGCCCTCTGCATCTTCGCCGCCGATGAATGTCTCCCCACGCGGTTTCGCTATCACGAGAACGAGCGTTTCTGGTGGCACTTCATTCAATAAAAGGACCGAAGGACTCAGTAATCCCGCGCCATTGGCGAGATAACTCGCGAGCGCGAGTTGCTCGAGCTGAGAGCGAGAACTCAACGCCGCATGACCGGCAACCATTGGTCGGAGACGAACGATCGCCCACACTCGTCGCATCAACCCTGCTCCGCGAGTGTCGCGATTCGCCATCCGCACTTCGATTTCCGTCCCATCATCGAGGGTTCCGTTAAGACGAGCGTGTCGTCGGTGATCGACGCTCTCAAGATGGTGGACTGGGACTTGGTGGGACAAAAGCCATGATTTGATATCAGTCGTGCTCGGCTGCTCCGATGCTGCCCCGAGGAACCAGCGCACGAGCCAGCCAAAAAAGAGCGCTGCCAGTAATGCGACAGCCATCGCAAATGGCGTGAGCGCGTTGACAGCAAGGCCAGCGAGCAATAGCGCGGCCGCAGCGAGCACACACCAACGCAACCAGCGTGAGCGCCGAACGAGATCACTAGCGACGAGGAACGCAATGAAAGTAGTGACGACAATGAAGGTCGATGGATTCTTGTTATTGAGGACGGCCCGAGCGACTGAGCCCCGCTCGGCATGCCACGCGATCGATGAAGCGGTCGTCGCCAAGGCGGCGGCACCAGCGGCGGCGCCCGCGTTCAGCGCACCGCGGCGTTCGCTTCGCAAGAGAACTACCAGGGCGACCACGACGAGAGCGAGACCACCGATCGCGGCGACTACTTCGGCACTGGATGATAACCAGCGCGGGATGTGGAGTAGCCAACGCGTGACCTCGCTCGAGAGCTCCGTGCTGCCAATTGGAAGCGTGCGGATAAGACCGAACACCATCGCGATCAGCCCCAGCGCGAACAATGCGAGTAATAAATCTGCGGGGCGGCGGACCCTTTCGAAACGTTTCGATCGTCGCTGCGTGCGATTTATCTCGACTTTTGGTTCATCGCCAGCTCCCTGCTGTGCCCTCTCGAACTGTTGAGGGCGCTCACTCCCGCGCGCATTCATACCCCTAATGTTTATCTCACCGCACAACCGAACCATTCCAAGGTCAGTAGCCTGTCGTCTGTTAACCAGATGACAGATCGAGTAGGGATTCACTGTGCTCGCAGATCGAGCAGTAGACATCGAGGGGGTAGGCGATGGGTTCCGATGACGACGGAGAGGGCAAAGAAGCACCTCAGGACGAGGACCTACCTCCTAATATTCTGATTCTCCCCGCATCCGTAGAGCGAGAACTCGATGAATCCGACGAGTCGCTGGGCGCTCTCGGGCGACCATTCGATCATCGAGCGCCGTTTTTCCTCGGTCTATTTGGCGCGCTAGGAGTGGCCGTTGCCTACGTCATCGCGCGGGGCATTGCCGATATCACGACGGTCCTCGTCATTATCGGACTGGCCCTATTCATCGCGATTGGCCTCAACCCGATCCTCGAGTTCCTCATCCACCACGGTCGTTCGCGGGGATTCGCGGTCGGTGTGGTCACCCTTGGTTTCCTCGCTGTCATCGCGGTGTTCGTTTTCGCCGCGGTATCGCCCATATCTCACGAGATTCAAAGCCTCGTAAAAAACTATCCCCACTACAAAGCCAATACCGCGGCGGGAAAGGGTTGGGCGGGAAAGCTGGCGGTCAAGCTGCATCTGACGGGTTATCTCAAGGGTAAAACGAAAATCAAAATCCCCGTCGGCGGTGTGCTCGGAGCAGGAAAGCTACTTCTTTCGCTCGGCGTCGCGACGATCAGTGTCGCTGCGCTAACAATCTACTTTTTGATTGCGCTTCCCGGTGTAAAAAAACTCTGGCTCTCACTCATTCCTCGCAGCCGCCGCGAGCGCACCGCACTTTTGACCGATGAGGTTTTCAGCCGTGTTGGCGGCTTCATGCTTGGGAACCTTTTGACGTCACTGATCGCGGGAATTGGAACCTACATCTGGCTTCTGATTTTCGGCGTTCCCTATGCGATTCTGCTCGCGCTCATCGTCGCACTCTTCGATCTCATCCCAATGGTGGGATCCACGGTTGCCGGCATCATTGTGGCGCTCGTTGCGCTGACCAAAGGTATCCCGATCGGTGTCGAGACACTTGCGTTTTACATCGTCTATCGCTACCTCGAGGACTATCTTCTGAACCCGCGTGTGATGAAACATACGGTCAAAGTAACGCCGGGATTGGTCATCATTGCCACTTTGATCGGCGGCACTCTCCTCGGCCTAATTGGAGCATTAGTCGCCATTCCCGTCGCGGCGACGATCCATCTGCTTCTCGAAGAGGTCGCCATTCCTCGTCAGAATCAGCGCTAGGTGAAAGGTGCCAGCGCGAAGACGACGCTCTGGGCAGCCCACTCTTGGTCGAGTCCAGACCTGTGGTGTATGACGACTACCACACTAACCGTGAATCTCGGTTCTCACTGACGGCCTCCAGCTCCTCCGTCGTGCCCACCTCCTTCGCGTCGATGGCACCACCGGCGAAGGCCCTCGCGCAAGGATCATCGCAGTCGTGCTGTTCGGCAAGCACGGCACCGACGAGGCGGATGCAGGCTGCGCGGTTCGGGAAGATCCCGACGACGTCGGTGCGGCTGCGGATCTCCCGGTTCAGCCGCTCCTGGGGATTGTTGCTCCATATCTGGCGCCAGTGCTCGGGTGGGAACGCGCTGAACGCCAACAGGTCCCCCCGGCGTCTGTAAGGAGCTCGGCGAGGCGGGGAACTGGCTCTAGAGCTGGTCGACGACGCGACAAGTCCCGACCTGGACAAGTGATCAGGCCTTGACGAGCCCCGAGCGGCCGCGATCGGCGGTGGTCCTGTCGGTTGCGAACTTGCCCAGACCTGCGTGCGCTTTGGTGTCAGGGTTACGCTCGCCGAGCCCGGCGAGTATCTCCTCGCCCACAAAGAGCACACCATCGCCGAGGTGCTCGCCGACATGCTGCGTGCCGACGGGTTACTTTGCGGTTCGGTGCACGCGTCCACGCGGTCCATCGCACTACTCGAGGCGCGGAAGTTGCGTTCGATGACGGAACACACTCGCGGTCGTGCGGATCATCGTTGCCACCGGCCAGCACCCAAACAGCGACGGACTCGATCTCGAACGACTCGGTATCATATTGATAGACAAGAGGCTTACAACCAACCCTGATGACTGGGTTGTCGGGCAGAACAACTATGGGCGGCCGGTGACGTTACTGGCGTCGCTCCCTACACCCACCTCGCCAACTACCAGGCGCGAATCACCACCGCCAACCTGCTCGGGGGATCTACCGTCGGAGATCTCAGAGCCGTGCCTCGGGTCGTGTATACCGATCCCCCCGTCGCTGCGGTCGGTCTAACGGCCAAACACGCAGCCCAGCTGGCATGGACGTGCAGACTGCCTCGACCGAGTTCGGCACCACAGTCCGCTCCGCCACCGGTGCCAGTCCAGTTGGCCGATTGTTCCTCGTTGCCGACCGGATGAAGGCGGTGCTTGTCGGCACCGCTGGTATCGGCGGCCACTGTGACGAATGCCTCGGTGAGTTGGCCCTTTCCATTCGTGCCAAGATTCGTGCCAAGATTCCTCTCAAGATCCTGGCGGATGTAATGCACGCCTTCCCGACGTCAGCGAGGTCTTGGAGTCGCCGCTGCGCGAGCTCGCTCAAGGCGCAACATGACCAATCCAAACTGATGTCGATCTCTGGATAGATCGAAGGATTGAACATATCCGAGTGCGTTGGCGCGACTGGGAGAGCCGGTATTCGGGGCTCCTCAACCGCTTGCCTCATCCGGGCGCTTTGGGTCTTGAGATTCGGCCAGCACCGACTGCGGTACAGTGCTGCCAACGGCAAGTTAGGAGCGAACATGGCTGTGGAGCGGACCGAACCGAGCGTGGCGACACGAGCAGAAGATGAAAAAGAATCCGCTGTTCCGGCAGGCGCAGATCGTACGCCTACTTCCGAGGAAGAGGAAGCCGCTGAAAGCGCTCAGCTAGACCAGGAAACAAAAGAGTCCGTGAGCAAGCATTACAAAGAGATGGCTGAGCTTGGCGCTGATGTGGAGGGCGAAGGGCACATCCCGTAGTCAAAGGCCTTCCCAGTCAACAAGCGGGAGGGCTCAAGTAGCGTCGCTATTCACCGAGTACCGGTTGTAGGTCCCAGACGTGCTCTTGAGTTTGTTCAAGCAAAGGACGAAGGGCTTCGGCGACGTCCGGCAAGACCGATATCGTTCGCTTGAGAGAAACGCTCGCTGTACCGTTCCAGCTGATCTCGTTCGAGCCGCAGGTCCTCATCCAATGCCTCGCGAGAGCTGTTGGTTGGGGGCATTGGCGAGAGCACGAACGACTCATTGTGAGCTGACGCGAAGCGACCCGCCAGCCTAACGCAGCGTTTTTCACATCGGGATTGGCTCGGGAATGTCTGGTGTGGGCGGGGGCTGAGGAAGCGTCGGTTCGTCTGGCGGAATGGTCATACTTGGACGCTACTGGCAACCAACCAGACCTTCGCCTCATTTACATCCTGACCTGCTCGTATGGCTCCGTCAACAATCACTCAGGTGCCTCTGATACCTCTGGCGAGTGTGTAGGGTGCGGGTATGGAAATGTGACGACGTCGAGAAGTGGGCGCGGGAGAGGTGGAGAATCAAATGACGGAGCACGTCCGGATAGCGAATCCGACACCGCTGCAACAGCAAAGGCGAGTCTGCGACGAGTGCGGTCGTCCGCTCGCGGACACGACCGATGCTGCCGGCACCCCTTACCGCGCCTGCGAAGCCCTTTTGGGAGAGATTGAGGCCGGGAAACGATGGAATGACGAGAGTTTGGACAGGCAGGCGGAGACCGACGAGCCTGAGGCGGAATCGCCCGATGAGTTGCCGGGAGAGGGTGCTGATCAGGATCAGCCGGGTGTAGTTGTTCCGCATGCAGTCCCTAGCGATTCTCTCGGCGGCTAGTGCCCTGACCACAAAGGTTCGCGCGCCTTGGTCGAAGCCGAAATGGCTACCCGTTGCGTGGACAGCTTGCTCGACAGTGCCACGCGGTGACCAGGGTCAGATCTTCCGAGTCTCAGGCGCGTCGGAGGGAATCGCTTGCCTCGAGCCGGTGTTGGTGTCCTCCAGGCGGCGCGTGCTGCTGAACGACCCCACCGGCGCTGACGTTCGGAGCGGATGCGGGCCCGTTCCTTTCGCTGTGCGGCGATGACGTCGGGGTGCTTCGCGTTGGCATTGCGCCGCCATTTGGACTGAAACGGCCACAAATATTTTGGTGCACAATTTGGCCCGTTTCGTCGCGCCCGTAGAGCGCCCGAGGAATAATCACCGCCGGCTCGATAAGCCTCGCACATGCTCTTACCTGGTCTTCCTCAATGGAGGTGAGCGGATTCGAACCGCCGGCGTCCATTAACTCATTATCGAGCTGTAGAAAACGCTCCTGTACCAATGTACGAGCGACCGGCAACGGGCCGACCAACCGCGATTCTTGTTGCGGTCTAGCGCTCATTGCGAGAAAGAGGCGCTCTTAAGGGCTGATCCGATTAAGTATCTGTAGCCATTCGGCCAACTGTTTTGGATCCGGTCTAGGCGCCTCTCTGCGTGCCGAAGCCCCGATCTCATGAAGAAGTATGGCTATCGCTGTGCCCCGCTCTGTATGGCCATCGCCTAGATCGAACCGCGCCTCAACAGCCCGAAAAAAATTTCACCGAAGGGTTCATCTCAATGAACTCGCTCAGCGATACGACGATGGAGATCCGGCTGAAGGCGACGGACAACGACATGAAGTAATCCATGTCTCCGACCTGGGATCCGTGGCTGTTGAGTAACCATGCATAAGTCGTCACTCTAGGCTTGAGCACGTGATGAGTTCACAGCTCCATTCGCAAATCTTTGGTCTCATCGGGGCGTATTAATTATGTGCGGTCGCTTCACTCTCACCGAGAGCCGTTACGACCTCGAGAACTTCTTCGACGTCAAGCCAGATCATGTCCAATTGATGAACGGACATATCAATCGAGCGACAACATTCCCCCATCGATCCGAATACCAGGTGCATCAATTGGGAAAGATGGCGAAAGACAACTCGACCTCTACCGTTGGGGTCTCATACCATCGTGGGTGGAAAACCTCTCAAGCTTCCAATCGACCACAAGCAACGCCGGGGCAGAGTCAGTTGCCGACAGGCCGATGTACCGAACTGCCTTTCGTAGTCGGCGCCTTTTGATTCCGGCCGAGGCTTTCTATGAGTGGAACCGTGCAGATCCGAAGAACAAACAGCCATACCTCTTCAAACGTTCGGATGGCGCGCCGAGGGCCTTCCGCGGGACTCTACGAGTTTTGGAGGCACCCCGAGGGCGAATGGCCCACCTCCTGCACCATCATTACGACCTCAGCTAATGCAAACATGCCCATCCACGATCGAATACCGGTGATCCTAGAATCCGATGTGTGGGACCGATGGCTTGATCCAGAACCTCAAGATCGAGACGAACTTGAAGCGATGCTGTCATCAGGCACACCAGGGACGCTGTTGCATTATCCTGTTGATACGCGTATGGGTTCAACCAAGAACGAAGATCCCTCGCTCATTGAGCCTGTTGAAGTGGCTGTCGCACAAACATTGTTGTAGGTGCGTGATATCCAGTGCTGAGTATTTCAGCTCGATTTGGGGGATTATCAAGATATGGGTGAAGCCGACGACAAACCACGCAAACCAAGACATCCTCTGCAAAAGGTGCCTAAGTATCAGGAGCCCAACTCATTGCCCATCCCAGGGCTAGGTGGCGGAAGCATGTTTGGACTACGGCGAGGTCGGTTCGGCCATGGGTCCGACGGCGAGAAGCACCACCGACCAGCGTGGCCAGGAAGAGTCTTTCTTTGGCTGCTGGGAATGCGCCCCAAAGACCCTGAAGCAGAGGAACCACGTACTCGGGAACATGAACCAGAAGAGTCCACTGAAGAGGGCACAATCCCCCATCTCTAGGTCTTCCTAGCACTCTTGTTCGTCCTGGACTCAGTTGACGTCTGCAACACCGCTCAAATCAGAAACCATTCACTCGTTATCAAGCGTGTAGTAAAGAGCTCATGTACCAATGTCCATTATGGAGACTGACGGAGTGCGCACACTCTTGTATCTTTTATGGCTCGTCTTTTCGAGAATCTGGCTTGCTTTCGGTTATGCGATTGCCGGCATATGCATGTTCCTGCTTGTCATCACAGTTCCATTCGGATTCGTGTCATTCGGTCTCGCCGCCTGTGTCCTATGGCCATTTGGAAGAAAGGTAGTAAAGCGGCCCAGCGCTGGAGCGATGTCAACGATGGAAAACATCCTGTGGTTTGTTCTTGCTGGCCTTTGGATGGCGACCGCTCACCTGTTTATCGGCGTGTTGTTGTGCTTGACGATCGTTGGCATCCCACTCGTGCTAGGGAACTTCAAGCTTGCTTCTGTGGCCATTGCCCCACTTGGAAAAGAGATCGTTTCCACCCGAGACCCACGAGCCGCGATCGACACCATCTCTTTTTAGACTCAGAGCCCTCCTGGCACCTTCTGGCGGCGGAGAAACTCATTTGCTATCCGCTTTGGTGCTCGCGATAACCTTGCCTCGTCGATAAGTGTTTCTAGACGAAATTTGGATATTCGATCGAGTCAAGCATGCACGGCGCTGAAGTCATCAAGTGCGGAGTTGTGGATGACAGACCAATTTGGCCCGTTCCGTCGCGCCCGTAGAGCTCCCGGAGGATAATTCCAACGAAGAAGTACCTCTCAGCATATGCTCTGACCTGGGTGCTTTTGGTGGAGGTGAGGGGTACGTACCCGAACCGCGCTTTATTTGTTGATGGCACTGAGATTTCCCTAGTTGCAGCTTGTCTTTGAGCGCACTTTGTGGTCGTCGCGACCTTTGGAGGAGTGGTGCCAAAGGTGACTCGGAACAAGTGCAGTTTACGGTTCAAAGCGATCACTGAATGCACGCCCCGAGTAATCGAGCAGCATCGTCCCAGTTCGGGCGCATTTCGGACGATTATTTCTGCACACCATTCATCCGTTGAGACTTTGTTGGCACTTCGGATTTGAGGGGGGTCTGTTGACTCAGCCCCAGAAGATGGCAGTGGTGTCCTCGTCAATCGCAGCCAACATCTGATCAACCGTTCCGGGCTCGACGAGATCGAACAGATGCCATCGTCCATTACGGTCGCGCCAGTAGAGCGACCAGTTTCCAGCGACGGGGTCATATCGGATCTGGGCCACGTTATGACGCGACCACTCGGTGAGTGATTCGTGCCACGGCGCACGACACTCGACGATCGTGACTGAGTTGCCGCGCGCTGACGACTCAATCCGCATCTCGTCGAGGAATC
>DATLTI010000323.1:0-3624 GCA_035533675.1 Acidimicrobiales bacterium
CCTCTCGCATCCCAATATTGTGCAGATCTTCGACTGGGGCGAGTCGGAGAACACCTATTTCATCGTCATGGAATACATCGATGGCGAGCCACTCTCCTCGATCATCCGTACCCAGTCACCGATCGCCGCTGACCAGGCGGCCGCCGTGGCCGCGGATATAGCCAAGGCCCTTGGATACGCGCATCGTCACGGCGTAATTCACCGAGATGTCAAGCCCGGAAATGTACTGATCACTCAGGACGGTCAAGTAAAGGTGACCGACTTCGGTATCGCCCGGGCAATCGGTGCGGACGAGCAGGTCACACAGACCGGCCTGGTCATGGGTACGGCAACCTATTTCTCTCCCGAGCAAGCACAGGGCCTCGAGGTAGACGGACGCAGCGATATCTATTCGCTCGGCGTTGTGCTGTATGAGATGGTGACGGGACGCGCTCCATTTACCGGTGAGACACCGGTCGCGATCGCGTACCAACACGTGCGCGAGCAACCCGCCTCTCCAAGGTCAATCAATCCCGCAGTTCCATCGGCACTCGAGGCAATCATCTTGCAGGCGATGGCAAAGCTCCCGGCTGACCGGTTCCGCAGCTCGGATGAGATGCGGGCCGACCTCGATCGATTTGTGCGCGGACAGACCGTGCTCGCCAAACCACCGACCGAGGCCTTTACCGGCCCAGCGACTGCAGTGATCGATGCCGAGGCAATCAACGCGCACCTCAGCGGTGAAGACGAGACAGAAGACGATGAAATCATCGAGCGACGAGCGACCAATACTCGTAAATGGTTGATCGGTGGCGGGGCAATAGCAATTGCAATCATTCTTTTGATCATCTTTGGTGGTCAAAGTCTCGGATACTTCGGGGCAAGCCCTTACTTCGCCGTACCCAACGTCCAAGGCATGAAGCCAGCCGCGGCGCTCAGCAGGCTCAAGAGCGCCGAGCTGGTCACCTCGACCAAGACGGTCGCCGGCAACATCTCGAACGAGCACACCGTCATCAGCCAGAATCCAGCATCAGGAGAAACGGTGCGCAAAGGCACCAAGGTCTTTCTCACGGTCGCTGGCGCAGCCCCATCCGCGACGATTCCGAACGTTGTTGACAAGACACGCATAACCGCCGAAAGCGCACTGAGACATGCAGGATTCCGTTGGAGGTCCGTGCCAATCGCCTCACCAGGAGCAAAGCAGAACACGGTAATCAAGGAGTCTCCGATCGGTGGCATCACGAAACCAAAGGGCACACTGGTGACCATCTCCTATGTGCAAAACCACACGGTTATCGTGCCTTCAGTCACCGGAGACAACGCCGCAAAGGCGGGAAGTGCACTCACGAAAGCAAACCTCAAGGTAGGTACAACTAAATCGACATTCTCCCCGACGGTTCCCCAGGGAGATATCATCTCGACCTCACCTGTTTCTGGGGCTGTCGTGCGCGAGGGGGCGACTGTCAATCTCAGTATCAGCTCTGGTCCAGGTGTCATCGTGCCGTCGCTGATCGGCCAGTCTGAAGCTCAGGCGATTACCACAATCACCTCACTCGGCCTTGTTGCGCAAAAGGGCGCAGCAATTGGAACGACGATCGCGGGCTACATCGGTAACGTTGCCGCACAGCGGGTCGTGGGTTCGACGGCGCGTATTGGAGATGAAATCGCTCCGGGAAGCACAATCCTCTACCGTCTCGGACTCTCGACGACTCCAGCGACCACAACTACGACTGTACCGACCGGAGTGACAGGAGCCTCTGGAACTGGAACTGGCGCTCCACCGTTTCCCCCGGGCTAGAAACGCTTCGCGGCGCTCTGTCTGACTAGTGCGCTCCTGATTTTGAAGTGGCGGCCTGATGCAAGAAATTCCCGATCAGCGTGTGCCCGGACTTTGTGAGGATTGACTCAGGGTGGAACTGCACTCCCTCGACCGGAAGCTCACGATGACGAAGTCCCATGACAATGTCGTCCGTTGTCGTGGCGCTGACAATCAGGCAATCGGGTACCGATGCTTTTTCAACGATCAAGGAGTGATAGCGCGTCGCAACAAACTTTGGCTCAATCCCGCGAAATACACCCTTTTGGTCGTGACGGATGATCGAGGTCTTGCCGTGAATCACCTCTGGGGCGCGCACTACCTCGGCCCCGTAGATATCTCCGATGCACTGATGTCCAAGACACACGCCAAGGACCGCAACACCTTGCTCGGCAAAGTATTCAATCGCTTCGCGCGATATTCCAGAGTCTTCAGGTCGGCCAGGTCCAGGAGAGATCAAAATTCCATCGGGGTTCAGTGCCTTGAGACCGGCAATATCGATCTCGTCATTTCGCACGACATAGGGGTCGGCGCCAAGTTCGCCGACATATTGCACAAGGTTGTAGACAAAGCTGTCGTAGTTGTCGATCACCACAATGCGCGTCTTCATCCCAAAGACGCTACCCGCAGCCAGAGCTCTCCCGACAACGCCTCGCAGATCGAAGAGATGGTCATCTCGCTTGGAACCACCTCCCCTTCGACCTCTTGCAAAGACAGCGATAGAGTGAGGGGGTGGCAAAGACCTCAGAACGACGCCGGGGAAACAAGGCTCAGAGCAAGGACCGGCAGAGTGGCCGCGCACAGGCAAAAGGTGCCGTGCCCAGTGCCTCGAAGCGCTATACCCCTCCGGTTCCGCGCGAGGTAAAGCGCAGTCCTAGGTGGTTCCCGTGGATGCTGATGAGTATGTTCATCGTCGGGATCCTCCTCGTCATCGGGAACTACGCCTCATTTTTCCCGTCGAGCCCGAGTAACTGGTACACCCTCTCAGGACTTATCCTCATTCTTGCCGGCGCACTTTCAGCCACCTACTACCGCTAGCTGGCGAGAGACACTCTCCGCTCAGCGGCGAATCGATACGAATGTCGCAGCGGAGAATCACAATCGAAATATCACAAAGATGTAATTCTCCCCAGCATTATCCACAGCTGTGGACAAGCAACTATGTTTCCTTTGGTAAACCCAAAATCTTGACGGACCGTGGATACGTGCCAAGGTGTCCGTCGGTAAATCCAAGGTGATGCGTCGGGTTCTCAACGGCAACATTGCCCTGAAGACCCCGTGGGCAGCCAGTAGACGTTCATCGGAACCCTCGCCGATAAGCCACCCGAGAAGCGGGACCAGGACCTCTGTCGCTGGCGCCAGACAACAAGCACCCATTACCTGCCCGACTGCGGCGATACTTGACCCATAACGTCGTCGTCGGTCTCCGACGCGTTTCAACACCACGGGCAACGGTTCATGTGGAGATCTGTAAAAGTGCTCATACTCCTAAGACATGAGCTCAGGTTCTCTTCGTGTGCGTCTCACCGGGAGCAAAATTACCCATCTCTGCTCCGATCTTTAGACCGATTTTGGCTACATGTAGGTGAATCTCTTCGAGAAGATCCGTGTTCTTTTTTACCTGCGAAATAAGAGCGGTGTTCTCCTCGATGAGGGCTTTGATGTCATCTGTATTGTTTGCCGTATGAAGAGCGACCTCAGAGGAGATCGAATCGGCGCGCTTCGCGGCAATTAAAAGGGCTGCGGCTTGCACGCCGGCCATCATCGAGAGGAACAAGTTCAGCAGGATGTACGGATACGGATCGAACGCCTTGTGGTGAAGGATGTGC
>DATLTI010000324.1:0-13009 GCA_035533675.1 Acidimicrobiales bacterium
CGCTCCCGCATTGATCACAATCGCCTGAACGCGCCCGCGTGCTCTGTGGATCTCACGGACAAGATCGGCCTCAGCTTCGCTCTGGTAATGCTCGAGCTCGATTCCATGCCCGCGTGCTACGACACGGGCGCGCCCGACGTGTTCCTCAAGCGTTGCACCTCCGTAGATCTCGGGCTGTCGCTCGCCAAGCAACGTGAGATTGGATCCCGACAGCAACAACACAATGGGTTCTGCCATGGCCGATTCTCCTCACGAGAAAGCGTTCGCTTTGTGACAAAATGCTAATCGGACAAATCCTTCTTGCAGTCCTCCCCGGATCGCGTCGATCAGGTGGCGCCGAGACTCAGATCGGCGCACTCGCGAGGTCAAGTGCGGCGAGAACGTCTTTGGTTGCAATGCCACGAACGATCTCCACTCCCTGTGGCCCGTCAAGCAAAAAGACCAGACCCTCGGTCGCCTTCTTGTCGCGGTTCATGAGCAACACGATCTCCTCGTTATCGATGCCCTCTGGCAACGCGTCGGGAAGGCCATAGGAACGGACGACCTCGTAGTGACGCATGACCCGCGCTTCGTCGATTCGACCAAGGTAATGCGCGAGCTGTGCTGCATAGACCAGACCTATGGCAACTGCCTCACCATGGCGAAGATCGATCCCATCGCGACTTGGGCCATCGGCAAATCCGGCGGTCTCAAGGGCGTGTGCAAGCGTGTGCCCGTAGTTGAGCAACATTCGGCGGTCGCCTTCGCGCTCATCTGCCGAGACCACCTCGGCCTTGAGCGCAACACACGCGCTGATCTGTTGTTCGAGCGAGAGACGATCGAGGTCATCGACTCCAAGGAAGGCATACTTGGCCATCTCGCCACTGCCTGATCGGAGCTCACGAGGAGGGAGGGTTCCGAGTACCTCGGTGTCACACAGTACGACGCTCGGCTGCCAGAAGGCACCAACCAGGTTCTTGCCCTCGGGCAGATTCACCGCGGTCTTGCCGCCGATCGCTGCGTCGACTTGGCCAAGCAGTGTCGTGGGGACGTTGATCAGGTTGACTCCACGGTGATACGACGCCGCCACAAAGCCGGCGCAGTCAGTGACGACACCTCCCCCAACCGCGATCACCACGTCAGCGCGCGTGAGTCCGAATGCAACAAACTCTCGGCACAGCCGCTCAACGGTCGAGAGGGATTTCTCCTGCTCGCCGTCACCCATGGAGAACACCCTTGACTCGATACCGGGGTCGACCTCAACGCCGATGTTGGACTGGGTCACAATTGCGGCCCGTCGCGCCCTCGCTGGCACGTAGTCACTGACCAACTGTCGCGCCCCAGGGCCGATGACAACGTCATAGGAACGATCGCCGAGCGCGACCTCAACGAGATCAAATGTCGTTTCGCTCATGTTCGAAGGATCTGTCTCGTCTGGCACGAGGAGAATCTACTCTTTGAGCCCGTCTGGGCCACCAGCACGACCAGCCAGACGACGCAGCAATCTGAAGATGCTAGTGATGATGCCCAGAGGCGGCGTAGTAAGGATTCGCTCCCTCGGCGTGGGCGGTGATGTCGACGACCTCGGTGATCTCGGGAACGGCTGCCTGGATCGCAGTCACGATGCCCTGACTGAGCGTCGCTGCGGCCTGGCCACATCCCTGGCATCCACCCTGGAGTCGGAGATAGGCAATGTTGTCAACGACGGCGACAAGGTCCGCACGGCCACCGTGTGCCGCAATCTGCGGATTCACACCGTGCTCAAGCACCTCAAGCACCGCGACCTCGATCGGGCTGGTGAGATCGCTCTGCGCGACCGGGGAGGCCGTGAGTACAGGAGGCGGGCTGTTCGGGTTGATCATCACGAGTCCACCGTTGCCAATATCGAGCGTTGCTCCCTGGACCTTTTCAACACTGTCTCCGAGAACGACCACATTGAGATCATCGTGCGCGACCACGACATCGACCGGGGCGGCATCTGCGACTGCCTGAAACCACATGTCATAGGTGTAGCTGTCACCATTGACGCCATTAACCTCAAGAAAGAGCGACAGCGTCGTTGGTTCGTTTTCGCCTGATCGAGCCTCGGCGATAAAGGCGCGTGCTGCATCGGTCACGTTGAGAACAGAAGAGGTCGTCATGGGTCCAGTCTACGGCGCACCGCCACCAGACACGACAGCCTCTCGGTTTCGACCCCCAAGAGACAATGGCTCCCGGATTAGGCTCTTTGCCCATGAGCCGCTTCGAGCCAGAGTCGATCGACCTTGGAGCGCTTGCCTCGCGGCCGATTGTGCTGTGCGGCTTCATGGGAGTCGGAAAGACCAGCATTGGCAAGAGGCTCGCCCGTCGGCTCCGGCGGCCCTTTTTTGACCTTGATGAGCTCATCGTCTCCAAGCTCGGTGCGTCCGTTCCCGACCTTTTCAGTTCTGGAAACGAACCACTGTTTCGCGATACCGAGTCGGCAATCCTTCGCGACCTCGTCCTTTGCGATCCATCTTCAGTCATCGCGCTCGGTGGCGGGGCCTATGACAACGCGGGTTCACGCGAGTTCTTGCATGAGCACGCGTTTGTGATCCACCTCGACCAGAGCTGGCAGGCGCTCTATCCAGCACTCAACCGGCTTCGTGAGAGTCGACCGCTTTTGACCTCTCGATCGAACGCAGAGATCGAAGCGCTCTATTACCAACGCCGCGCGATCTATCTCCTCGCCGACCTGACTGTTGCGATTCCAAGAGCCGGAGTCGCACGTGCAACGCGCGAGGTTGTTCGAGCGTTGTTGACATATGTGAACTCAACCACGAACTAGCGTTTAGTCCGTGACAATTCCTAATGACAGCCACGAATGGTTCAGCTTTGAAGACCCTGACGAACTCCGGATCTGGATGTTTGACGTCACCTTCCTCTTGAGCTCATGGACCTGCATCTTTGGACAGGGCTGCAAGGGCGTACTCGACCAGGACGCGACAGAGATGATGCAGGGGTGTTGCAGCTATGGCGCACATTTTTCAGACAAGAAGGACATCGCGCGCGTCAAGAAAGCTGCGAAGACGCTCACCAAAGAACAGTGGCAGTTCAAAGGCATTGGCACCAAGAGCGGCATCACCCGAAAAGAAGACGGCGAGACCCTTACCGCGCTCGTCGATGATGCCTGCGTCTTCTTGAACCGCCCTGGCTTCGAGGGAGGTCCAGGATGTGCTCTGCACCGCGCGGCGATTGAGCGTGATGTCCCGCATCTTCTTCTCAAGCCTGATGTCTGCTGGCAGCTGCCGCTGCGCCAGGTCGACCTGATGGATGAGAATACGGGATATCTCACCTCGATGATCACCCAATGGGATCGCAAGCACTGGGGGCCAGCCGGCGAGGAATTTCACTGGTGGTGCACCGATGCGCCCGAGGCGTTCGTTGGCGCGGTGCCTGCGTACGAGGGACTTCGAGAAGAGCTGCGAGCGATGACGTCAGAGACGGTCTTCGCGGCGCTGATTGCCTATCTCGAGAGGCGCCGGGGCATGACAATGCTGCCTCATCCCGCTCTGCGCAAAAAGCAGGATCACGCCGACGAGGGGTGAACCGAGCGTCTGCTATTCGGCCTCTTCGAGTTCGTCCGAGTCATAGAGACACCACGCCGCGTGATCATCCTCAGGGTCTGCACCACACTCTGGACACGGCTCAAGAACTACTTCAACCGCCCGCTTGAGGCTACGCGCCTCCTCGAAGCGACGATGACGACCTTTTTTCACGATCTACTCCCTGCTGGGAGGCTCCTATTCCTCGCGCATCACACCATTGAACTGCGACGTCGCCGAGCGAACTGGCCTCACCGGGTTTATCTGTAGGCGCTCTAGCATAACCGTAACGAGCACAAGAATGGCAGCGCCGAGGTGGCAAAACTCTCTCCCAAGGACGCACTTTGGCGACTTCGTGCAACGGACCAAGGGACCACAGCGCTAGCTTTGCCTCATGGCTCAGACCTTTGACCCCGACGCAATGATCACCCGTTTCCAAGAGCGCGCCGCTGCGGTGCGCCGAAGGGGACTCCCACCCGTCGAGGGTGCTGAACGCCAGTTGATCAAAGAGCAGATGCAACTTGACTACATGGATTTTGCAATGCTCGGCGACGCGAGCGCGTCACTCGACGGAGGTATCTTGACCCTGACCCTTGACCTGCGTCCCGACACCGATCGCGACAGTCCGTAACCCGGCCCTCCCAACGGAGATTGCGCTATTCATCTGTCTTTTGCACCGGGTCCGACAGAGCAACAATTGCATCGTCGACAGAGTTGAACAGGTGATCCTCTCCGAGCCTCGCGAGTAGTCCGCTGCGCTCAAGCCCGACACGGGCGCGCCTGCTCGTGCGAGCGAGGGCGAAGGTGATGTGGCGCCCATCAAGTTCATCCATGATCTCGCGAAGTGTCTTCGCTCCGGTGTAGTCAAGATCGCTCATACCGATCACATCGAGCACAAAAAGCATCGGGGGGATTGAGTCTTTGGGCGGGAGCGCCGCGAGTACCTCCGCCTGGAACTTCGAGGCGTTTGCATACCAAAGCGGAGTTGAAAAGAGTGCAACAAGCACGCCATCAAGCGGCTCAACGCCTGCTCGGATATCAACAGGAATCCAGCTCACCATTCCTGGCACGCGGCCAAGCACATGAAGTCGCGGCTGGATCGAAAGACGCGTCCGGTCAAGCACCGCGAGACCAATCGCAACGGCGATGCCCTGTTGCACGCCAATGAACGCCACCGCGAGCAGGGTGATCAGCGAGAGACCAAGTTCGAAGAGATCAAAACGCGCGATCGCAACAAAGTCCTTGACGTGCGCGATGCGAGACGCGATATAGACAAGAACAGCGGCGAGAGCGGCAAGAGGCAGATCGCGCAGGAGTCCGGCCGCGGGGACGATCGCGATCATCGCCCCTGCAGCAACCAGACCGGTGAGCTGGGTCTTGCCACCCGCCTCCGCGACAGCGGCGGTGCGAGCGGGACTTGCGTTGACGGGAAACGAGCCAACTAGTCCTGCAGCGATCGACCCCGCGCCAACGCCGATGAAGTCGCGTCCAATATCCACGCTGTAGTGACCCGCCTCGGCAAACGCGCGCGAGGTCGCTGCGCTCTGGCTGATCACGACAAGGGCAACGACTCCGGCGATCGGAAGAAGATGTTCAAGGTCGACAAGGGAAAATTCGTGGATCCCGAGCCGCGGAGCCCCGTGGGCCACGTTTCCGAGCACCGCTACACCATGACCTTTCAGTCGCGCGACTCCAACGAGCACCGTGGAGCCGACGACACCAACGAGTGCTCCAGGGATGCGACGGGCGAATCGCTCGGTCAGAACGACGAGGGCGAGAACCACGACGGCGATTCCGAGTGGCCAGGCCTTCGTCGAGCCAAGATGCGAAATGACCTCAGAGACGCGGTGCAGATTCGACCCGTTCACCGAGGCGAGGCCAAACAGATCGGGCAACTGATGAATGACGATGATGATCGCGACGCCACCCATGAAGCCGCTGATGATCGGCGCGGAGAGAAACTCCGCGACCCACCCCATGTGCAAGAGACCAACGAGCGCAACAAGGACTCCGACAGCTACACAGAGAATTCCGATGAGGTCGATGTAGCTTGTCGTCACCGTGGTCGCCAGATGCGCGACCGCAATTGCAAACAGCGGAGCGATGGTCGAATCGGCTCCAACGGACATCTGGCGATTCGAACCCAGAACGGCAAACAGGATGCTCCCAGCGATGAACGCGTAGAACCCGGTGATCACCGGCATCCCGGCGAGACGAGCGGTCGCGAGCTGTTCTGGAACCGCGATCGCGAGCAGCGTGAGCGCTGCTGCTAGATCGAACTTGAGATCGCTGCGCCGATAACTCGCGACGTCGCGATAAAGGACTGCTCCTTTTGTTGTCGCTTCGACTCGTCTTGGAAGATCAACTCCCTTCGCAAGAATTCTCGACCACTGACCGCGAACTCCAACTCTCAGCGCGGCCACGTCGCTAGCCGGCAGGGGATATCCGCGTTCTCATCAATCCAGTAACTTGCACATATGCGGTGATACCCATCGGCAACGACGAGTGGCATGTTGGTGATCGCCTCGCCACGCACCAGCAGCACCGGCGAGAGATGCTCCCCTTTTTCTACCTTCCTCAGATCACCTGCTACATGCTTATTGTCTTTGCCGAGCAACGAAAGTCTGCTCGCACGCAAGAGGTCCTTTGCCATATAGACCACGGTCGGCTTAATGCGGAGCTCTGAGACGACATCGTTTGCAACATCATCTCCAATGATCAAACTGAGATAGTTCATCGCTGCAGGAAAGTCGTGCTCCTCTGGTTCGGTCTGCCAATGCTGGTGCGGCATATGGAACCCTCCCTTGAATTAGGTGCATTGCCCAATGTAATCCCCGAAGGGCTCACCGCCCCTAAATCGTCCGAGGCAAATATGTCGGCTTAGGACTCATGTGCGCTGTCAAGCGGAAACGGAATTCCGGAGCGCTCTTCAAGCACAAGCGATGAACCGTGGAGCACGATCGCTGCGTCACCGGCAAAGAGCCTGCGAATCGGCTCGCCGATCAGTTCGTTGCGCCATGAGGTCTGTAGCCGTCCAGCAGGTGGGTCCTGCAAGAACGCAACGATGTCTGCGCGGGTCGCGAGAATCGCGGTGTCGATGTCGAGTTGGCTGGCGCGTTCAGAAATCCACGCGGCAGCGATCGCGATCGCGGGCTTTGCGATCGACTCTCCCTGGGGCCCCGGCGGAAGATGCAGTTCGCTCTGAGCGAGCTTTCGTCCGCGCTCAATTGCCTCCATGATCTCGTCAGCAGCACCTCCTCCGAGATGTCGCGTCTCGACAGAACGCACCTGCTCGAGTTCGGCTCGACTCTTTGGTGGGCGATGAGCAATCGACGCCACCGCAAGATCGGAGATTAAAAAACGCACCGGCTGGTCGTTCGTTCTCGCTCGGCGCTCCCGCCACGCACACAGCTCCTGGGCAATCCCGCGCTCTTTGTTCCGTAGCTGTCGCGCCTGACGGAGCTTCCACCACATCTCCTCAGGAACGAGAGGTTGCCGGGAGCGTTCAAGCGCGATGGTGCACTCCTCCATCGCCCACTCAAAACGGTTGCGCGACTCAAGGCGGTCCTTGATCACGTCATAGAGATCAAGAAGGTGGGCAACATCGCTCGCGCCATAGCGCAGCTGCGTCTCGGTGAGTGGCCGTCTCATCCAGTCCGTGAGCTGATCACCCTTCTCCAACTGTCGTCCAAGCATCCTCTCGACGAGGTTGAGCAGCGATGGCGTGGATTGTCCAAGGAAACCCGCTGCGATCTGAGTGTCGAATAGGTGGCTTGGGACACACCCACATGCACGCTCAAGCACTTCGAGGTCCTGGTCTGCGGCATGCAAGATCGCCGTTCCCGAACCGCGCAGTACCTCTCCAAGGGGCTCGACATCCACGCTGAGAGGATCGATCAACGCGATTCCGGTCGACCAGGCGACCTGTAAAAGGGCGAGTTTTGCGTAGTAGGTGCGTTCACGGTGGAACTCGGTATCGATGCCATAGAGCGGTTCATCGACAAGGCGCGTCACGAGCTCCTTGAGCGCTGCCTCGGACTCAATCAGCGTTGCCCCGCGGATCTGTGTCTCCGCGCGTTGCATATCGAGCGACTCACTCACGTTCATCCGCCATAGTTCATTCGGGTGTCTCGCAGGGACAACACCTCTGGAGTCTCTTCCCCGGCAATTGCTGGACCGACAAAGACGTCGATCACCTCACCAATAAACAACGTATGCGAATCAAAGTGCATCTGTGTCATGAGCCCGCATTCAAAATATCCAAGAGCATCTGCAAGTACCGGCAGACCAGTCGTGGAGGCATCGACATAGGCAATCCCATTCAGCGTCATCGACGCCCGATCGTCGATGCACGGCTTGACGAACTTTCGCACAACAGTCCGATCGTCACGCGAGACAATAGAAAGAGTAAAAAGACCGCTTGCATCGATTAGCCGATGCGTAAGAGCAGAATTTTCCACCGATACACCGATCAGCTTTGGCTCGGCCGAGACCTGAGTGGCCCAGTTGAGCGTCATCATGTTGCGCGTCTCGCCAGAATACGACCCAAGTAGATAGAGGCCACTTGGCATCGACCAAAACAGTCGTCGGCGCTGATGATCAAACTCTTCATCGTCCCGGTCCAAAGACGGCGCGCGCGACATCCGAGTTTGACCTGCGTGGGGATCGACCGGTGATTGGGAACTCATCTTGAGTCAGTGAACTCCATAACTGGCAATCTTCGACCCAGCTTCGGCATATATTGCCTTGCCAAGTCGAAGATACCGCTCGAAGGTAGCCATCTTTGCACTCGAGAACGAATCCGCGCCATAACACAGCTGGGTACCTGGACCCCAGTATTTCGTGAACGCAATATTCAACTCGCTGGTCACTGTCGAATCTGGCGTCGGGAGCGTCGCGTAAATCTGGTCGACATCGGCACTGAAACCGACGCAGTCCGTCCTCAGGCCAACGAGATCGCGCAGTCCAATACCAGCATCGATGCCGACAAGATCTGATTTGATCGTTGCATCACCGCTGACAAAGTTCTGCTGCGTTGCCCACGACTGCATCTTCGAGCGCAACGAAGCAGGTCTGCTTGAACAACTACTCAATGCGAATGCCAGTGTGCACAGAGCCAGCGCAGATCCAAGAGCGGGGCGCAACATCAATTTCCGTATCCCTAAACGAAATCAAGCAGATGGAGGTCTCGGCGTCCGCGCCGGATCAACAGGTATCGGCCAGCTATCAGAGCGGTTGGTGAGAGCACCGATGTGTCGGCATCGACGCGGCGATTATTCACGTACACTCCACCCTGAGCGAGCGTCTGACGCGCGATATTCTTTGAGTTGACTAGTCCGGATTGGACGAGAACGTCGACAATGTCAATCTCGCCGGCGTCGAGGGCTGACCGCTTGAACGTGGACGTCGGCGCGTCATCGAGTGCAAGCAACAGCGTCTCCGCGTCGAGCTCGCTGATCGATTCACCATAGAGCGCCTCGACGGCACGTTCGACGCGGACGCGTTCATCCTTTCCGTGCACGAGCTCGACAATCTCACGAGCAAGTTCACGCTGTGCAGCCCGATCTTGCGGGTGTTGCTCGGTCTGCTGATCGAGTTCAAGGATCGCATCATGAGAGAGAAAGGTGAAAAAGCGAAGATAGGTACCGACGATCTCGTCCTCAAGGCGAACAAAGTACTGGTACAGCGCAAACGGACTTGTCAGATTCGCGTCAAGATAAAGCGCGCCCTCTTCGCTCTTTCCGAACTTCGTGCCATCGGACTTGAGTACGAGCGGCGAGGTCAACGCGTATGCGGGCTTTGCCCGCACACGGCGGATGAGATCGATGCCCATGGTGATATTGCCCCACTGGTCACTCGCCCCCATCTGCAAGGTGCAGCCGTAATCATCAAAAAGATGAAGGAAGTCGTAGGCCTGAATCAGCATGTAGCTGAATTCCGTGAAGGAGATGCCCTGTTCCTGTCGATCGAGTCGAGAACGCACCGATTCCTTCGACACCATCTGATTGACGCTGAAATGCTTGCCGACGTCGCGCAGAAAATCGATGAAGGAAAGCCGTGCGATCCAATCTGCATTGTTCACAAAGATCGCGCGGCGCGTGCCAGCATCCTCGGAGAAATCAAGAAAGCGCTGGAGCTGTGGGGTAATGCCCGCAAGATTGTGCGCGAGTTGCTCGCGATCGAGCAATTGGCGCTCTTCGCGCCTTCCGCCTGGATCTCCGATCATTCCGGTTGCGCCGCCCGCGAGGACTATCGGCCGGTGTCCTGCCTCCTGGAGTCGCCTCAGATTGCACAGCTGCAAGAGATTGCCCATGTGCAATGAGTCCGAAGAAGGGTCAAAACCGATGTAGACCGTCAGCCCGCCCGCATCGAGGGCGTCGAGAAGCGACTCGTCGCTGACTTGATGGATCAGTCCGCGAAATCGCAGGTCGTCGGTGAGCTTTGCCATCTCCCTAGCGTGCCACAGGTCCTCGCATAGGCGAAATCACCTGAACCAAAGCACATAATGTGTCTGAGATCACCCATCGACAACGATGACATTTCTATGCTGGTATTGGTATAAGCCTGAGGGTCAAGCCATCTCCTTCAGGAGCCTCAGAAGAGGGAGCGAGCAATTTCGTGGACAACACCAGCAAGCGTGGTCACGTGATTGACGTGACGCCACCGGTTCAAGAGCCGGACGCGTCCGCAGGTGCAGACCCGTCGAACTGGCCAGCTCATGAACTCGTCGAAGACCTGAGTACCGCCTTTGTCTCGCGGGCGATCAATGATCGGGAGATCTCTCTCCAGAAACAGGGAAGGATCTTCTTTCAGGTCTCGGGCGCCGGCCACGAGGCGCTTCTCTTGGCTCTGGCACGGAATCTTCGCGTCGGTTACGACTGGTTTTACCCCTACTACCGCGACCAAGCGCTGATGCTCGGACTCGGTCAGACCCCAGAGCAGATCTTCCTCGCCTCGACGGGATCAGCGGATGATCCCTCCTCTGGTGGCCGCCAGATGCCATCGCATTGGGGCTTTCCGAACAGTCATGTAATGACCGTCTCAAGCGCAACAGGCAGCCAGTGCATTCCCGCTGTCGGATGTGCAGAGGCAACGACCTATTTCGCGCGTCATCGCGACATCGCGCCAGACGATTTCCACGAAGATGAGATAACGCTCGTCGCGCTTGGCGATGGTGCATGCTCGCAGGGAGAGTTCTGGGAGGCAATCAACGCTGCCTCGATGATGAAACTCCCCTTGCTCTTTCTCATCGAGGACAACGGCTGGGCAATCTCAGTCGCCACCGAGGAACAGACTCCTGCACCGGTCAGCCAGCTCGTCTCGTCATGGCCCGATCTGAGGATCGTCGAGCTCGACGGTTGTGACTATCTGGCGTGTCGCCTCGCATTCGATGAGGTCATCGCAAACCTGCGGGCTGGGAACGGACCGTATCTTGTCCAGGCAAAGGTGACGCGCCCATATGCCCACTCGAGCGCGGACATGCAGACCAGATACCAGACCCCAGATGAGATAGTCACCGAACTTGAGGCAGATCCGATCAAGCGATTCGCAACAACACTCATTGATTCGGGAATTCTCGATGCGGCTGGGGTCGCGAAGTTGAAAAAGGCCGCATTCGATCTCGTCGCGCAGGCAGCGCAGGAGGCGCTCGGCGCCAGAAGACCCGATCCAGCGACAATTGCCGACCACGTCGTCAACCTTCCAGTCTTTGAAGAGGATTGCTCGATGCTCACAGGCGACGGAAAGATCGTCGCGATGGGAGAGGCGATCAGGCTCACACTCGATGAGCAGCTCGGCCTTGACAAGCGCATTCGGGTCTTTGGCGAAGATGTCGCCGATGCAAGACCGCGCTATCTCGATATCTTGCCCGGCAAAGGCGGCGTCTTTGGAACGACGGTTGGCCTGCAGCGCAATCACGGGTCGGACCGTGTGTTCAATACTCCACTCAGTGAGGCAAATATCGTCGGACGCGCCGTGGGAATGGGGATGCGCGGTCTCCACCCGGTTCCCGAAATCCAGTTCTTTGACTACATCTGGACAGCGATGCAGCAGATCAAGTCTCAGGCGGCAACTGTGCGATGGCGATCCAATGGAGCGTTCAGCTGCCCGATGGTGCTGCGTGTTCCGATTGGGGGATACCTCACCGGAGGCGCGATCTGGCACTCCCAATCAGGGGAGTCGATCTTTGCCCATATTCCTGGCCTGACGATCGTCTTCCCTTCACGCGCGCAAGATGCTGCTGGCCTTTTGCGCACGGCACTGGCCTGTGATGATCCGGTGCTGTTTCTTGAGCACAAGCACCTGCTTCGCCAGCGCTATACCGAGGATCCGTTTCCCCCCGAAAGCTACAAGATTCCCTTTGGGAAGGGCGCGGTCCTAAGAGGTGGAACGGATCTGACGATCGTTACCTATGGTGCGATGGTCGAAAAGTCCCGGCGCGCCGCGGCAACACTCGCCGAGGAGGGGATCTCGGTCGAAATTATCGATCTCCGGTCGATTATTCCCTGGGATCAAGAACTTGTGATGGAATCGGTAGCGCGCACCGGAAGGGTGCTGATCGTGCATGAAGACGTCATCACCTGTGGGTTCGGCGCGGAGATCTCAGCGGTCATCAGCGAGCGGGGATTCGAACTCCTCGACGCCCCGGTTCGCCGCGTCGCAGCGCTTGACACCCATGTCGCCTACGAACCAACGCTTGAACATGCAGTATTGCCACAGACTGACCAGATCACCGCAGCGGCGCGCGAGCTCGCCCGCTACTGATCGACGCGTCGCGCATCAACGCACGCAAATCATTCGCCTAGGACCTGCCTTCGCTATAGCGTCATGGGGGCGTGAAAATTCAAGGTGAGGCGGAGGCGATTTCGATGCGGACCGCAATTCAATGAGCAAGGTCTATGTCTCAGCGGAAGAGGCGGTCGCCGATATCTCGAGTGGCTCTTCGATCGCGGTCGGCGGCTTTGGCATGTGCGGAGTACCGACGGTACTCATCGACGCGCTGCTTGAATCGCGAGCGAGCGATCTGACCGTCGTCTCGAACAACTGCGGCACCGATGCATTCGGCCTCGGGCTGTTGCTTCGCCAACAGCGCATCTCGCGCGTGATCGCCTCCTATGTCGGAGAGAACGAGGAGTTCGCCAGACAATATTTAGCCGGTGAGATCGAACTTGAACTTACGCCGCAGGGATCGCTAGCAGAGCGACTTCGCGCCGGAGGATGTGGAATCCCGGCCTTTTTTACCCTCGCAGGAGTCGGGACCCTTGTTGGTGATGGCGGACTTCCGCTTCGTTATGGAAAAGACGGCGAAGTGCTCAAGGCATCAAAGCCAAAGGAACAACGCACCTTCTCCGACCGCTCCTACATCCTCGAAGAGTCGATCACAACCGATATCGCACTCGTGCGAGCGCTCGTTGTGGACGAGATGGGAAACGCGATCTTTCACGCGAGCGCTCGAAACTTCAATCCTC
>DATLTI010000325.1:0-4229 GCA_035533675.1 Acidimicrobiales bacterium
ATCAAAAGAATCGGCTTTGGCTTTCGCAACTTCGAGAACTACCGGATACGGGCTCTGCTCTACGCCGGCAAACCGAACTGGCGCGTATTGGGCTCGATCGTGGTGCGATGAGAGTGTCGACCCCCGTCAGAATCCGAAGAGCCGGATAATGTCGAGAGCGGGCGACGAGAATCGAACTCGCGTTCTCAGCTTGGGAAGCTGATGTTCTGCCTCTGAACTACGCCCGCATCGTGATCGACGCGAATTGTCAAAATGCATTCGCCTGTCGTCTTTTACCACTGTATCGTGCTAGCTAACCATGATTCTCTCTGACCGAACCATCCGCGAGGAAGTCGCTAAAGGGCGCATTGTTATCGAGCCGTTTGACGACTCCTGTGTCCAGCCATCTTCGGTCGATTTGCGCGTCGACCGGTTCTTTCGCGTCTTTCGCAATCACAGTCAACGGGTGATTGATGTCAAGGACGATCAAGAGGATCTCACCGAACTCGTCGAGGTCATCGAAGATGACGCGCTGATCTTGCACCCCGGGGAGTTCGTGCTCGGATCGACGCTTGAGCGTGTAGGCCTGCCTGATGATCTTGTCGGTCGTCTTGAGGGTAAGTCGAGCCTCGGTCGTCTTGGACTTCTGATCCATACGACCGCGGGATTTGTCGACCCAGGATTTAATGGGTACCTCACGCTCGAGCTCTCAAATGTTGCCAATCTGCCGATCACCGTCTATCCGGGAATGAAGATCGGTCAGATCAGCTTCTTGCGCATGACAACTGCCGCAGAGACGCCCTATGGGTCATCGGCGCTTGGTTCGAAGTATCAGGACCAGCGGGGTCCGACACCGAGTCGGTACTTCGAGAACTTTCGTGAGACAAACTAGTCAGAAAGTTCTCGAAAAAAACGAAAGGGCCCCGGTCGGCGATGTCGACCAGGGCCCCTGTTCGTTCAGGCGGTGTTAGAGGGCGTCTGGCCCGCGCTCACCGGTACGGATACGGATGACTTCCTCAACGGGGACCACCCACACCTTTCCATCACCGATCTTTCCGGTCTGTGCAGTTGCGCAGATGGTGTCGATCACGTCTGTGACCTGACCATCTTCGACAAGCACCTCAATACGCACCTTGGGTACGAGATCGATGGTGTATTCCGCACCGCGGTAGGTCTCGGTGTGACCCTGCTGACGTCCGAATCCCTGAACCTCACTAAGGGTGAGTCCTTGAATACCGGCCGCCTTGAGGGCCTCTTTCACCTCATCGAACTTGAATGGTTTGATAACCGCTACGACAAGTTTCATTTAGACAGCTCCCTCTCCGGCCATGCCAACGAGCACGCCAGATCGTACGGCGGTTTGTGGTGGTTCAACCTCTTCGTCATGAATTGCCGCATCTCCGATTTCAAGTTCGGCGTCGGTGTAGCGAAGCGGTATCACGAGTCCAATGATCTTCAACAGGACAAAGGTGATCAGACCGTCCCAGATGATAATGCTGCTTGCAGTCAGGAACTGGATCAGTAGTCGATCAGAGTTGCCGTACATCAAACCGGCAACACCGTTCGCACCGCTCCACAGCGAGGGAAGGTTTGTCTTTCCCGATACGTACTCAACCATGTAAGGGTCTGCAAAGACTCCGGTGAGGAGTCCTCCGATGAGTCCGGCCATGCCGTGGGTGTAGACGACGCCAAGCGCATCGTCGACCTTCGAGAACGGGCGGAACTTGGGGAGCCAGGTCCACGCACAGAAGACGAGGAACGAGGCGATGACACCCATGAACGCCGCAGCATTGCCATTGACAAAGCCAGCAGCGGGTGTGATCGCAACAAGTCCGACGATCATTCCGTTGATCGAGCCAAGGAAGGTCGGCTTTTTTGTTGGACCGATATAGGTGTCACAGGCGATCCAGGTAAGCAGCGCCGTCGCGGTGCAGATGTTCGTGTTGAGCATTGCAGCGGCTGCGTCGGTACCTGCGAAGTACGGGTCTCCACCGTTGAATCCATTCCAGCCCAGCCAGAGGAGTCCGGCGCCGACGGCGACGAGCATGAGGTTGGTTGGAGGGAACGACTGGCGGTCTCTCGTCAGACGGGGACCGATGACCCATGCCGCAACGAAACCAGTGACGCCAGCGGCAAGGTGGATGACATAACCACCGGAGTAGTCAAGTGCGCCCTTTTGCGCCCAGTAGCCACCACCCCAGATCATCATCGCGTTGACGGTGTACACACAGGTTGTCCATGCGGGCACGAACACCAACCAGGCCTTGAAGTTCATACGGCCGAGCACACTTCCCAGGAAGAGCAGCGGCGTAATCGCAGCAAAGACGAACTGGAAGTAGGCAAGTGTCGCGGTCGGGAAGTGGAATGCGGGACCGGCTGCTACGAGCAGCGGGATGAGCGCCTGATGGGTCTCTTGTCCAGGTCCGGTGATTGAACCCGGGTGACCAAGAAAGCCGTTCAGAATGTTCGACCCTGAGCCGCCAAGGTGCAACGGCGTACCGAAGCCCATGTTGTAGCCCCAGAAAATCCACACGACAAGGACTGCGGCGAAGCCAGCGAAGGCCATCAACATGGTGTTGACCGCCCACTTCTTCTTCACCAGCCCGCCGTAGAGCACGGCAATGCCTGGGAGACTCATCAGACCGACGAGCGTCGCCGCCGTCATCTGCCAGGAGTTGTCTCCTGCGTTGAGCCATGTCGGATACGGGAAATACATCCGCTCTCCTTCCGTCTAACCGCAGATGCGGCACTTAAGTAATGCGGCGATCGTAAAAGTGCTGCATTTCGCCGGTGTGCCAGACGTGAGAATGTTGTGTTTCCCCTCTGTTAACTCAGTGTAAAGTCCCTGTTCAGGTGCCAAAAAGTGGTCTGAAAAGGGCTGTCATTTGGCTGTGAGGGGTATCTCTCGAGAGAATCTGGTGCACGCTCCGCAGATCGTCGAGCAAGGCAAAAGCGCCGGTGCGGTGGTCCAAAAATAGAACTTGACAGCCTACGACTCAACTTTGATACACTGGTTGCACAACGTTTGGAGCCAGAGGCAGCAGGCCTGCTTTTGGTTCCGACAGAAGCGTCGGAAACCAACAAGATGGAGGCACATTCATGCCAAAGGCCGTAGGAATAGATCTCGGAACGACGAACTCCGTCGTCGCCATGCTCGAGGGCGGTGAGCCCACGGTCATCCCGAACGCCGAGGGAGAGCGCACCACACCCTCGGTTGTCGGATTCACCAAGTCCGGCGAGGTGCTCGTCGGAACGGTCGCGAAGCGCCAGGCGATCACCAATCCCGACCGTACGATCCGGTCAGTCAAGCGCCAAATTGGCACGAACTGGAAGATCGATATTGACGGGAAGGACTACACGCCCCAGGAGATCTCTGCGCGTATCCTCCAGAAACTCAAGAGAGATGCTGAGGCATTCCTTGGTGACACGGTCACCCAGGCGGTGATCACCGTGCCCGCCTACTTTGACGACGCTCAGAGGACCGCTACCAAAGAGGCCGGCCAGATTGCCGGTCTTGAGGTGCTTCGCATCATTAACGAGCCGACTGCCGCGGCACTTGCCTACGGTCTTGACAAGGAGGGTGCCGATCAGACGGTGCTGGTCTTTGACCTTGGTGGAGGCACCTTTGACGTCTCGGTGCTTGACATCGGTGACGGCGTATTCGAGGTCAAGTCGACATCTGGAAATACCCATCTCGGCGGAGACGACTGGGACCAGCGGATCATCGACTGGCTGATCAAGACCTTCAAAGACACCGAGGGTGTCGACCTTGGTGCAGACAAGATGGCAACGCAGCGTCTCAAGGAGGCTGCCGAGAAGGCGAAGATCGAACTCTCCGCTGTTCAGGAGACAACGATCAATCTTCCCTTTGTCACGGCTACCTCTGAGGGACCAAAGCACCTCGACCTCAAACTGACTCGCGCGAAGTTCCAGGAGCTGACGTCCGATCTTGTCGAGGCCTGTCGCGCGCCATTCGAATCAGCGATCAAGGACGCGGGATTGACCAAGACCGATATTGACCACGTTGTCATGGTCGGTGGTTCGACGCGTATGCCTGCGATCCAGGAGCTCGTAGAGAAGCTTGCCGGCAAGGAGCCGCACAAGGGTGTCAACCCTGACGAGGTCGTTGCCGTCGGCGCAGCAATCCAGGCTGGAGTTCTCAAGGGTGAGGTCAAAGACGTCCTCTTGCTTGACGTCACACCGCTGAGCCTTGGAATCGAGACAAAGGGTGGCATCATGCACCGGCTGAT
>DATLTI010000326.1:0-3140 GCA_035533675.1 Acidimicrobiales bacterium
ATCTCCCCGGCGGTCTTGGTCCAGATGAAAGGTTTGGGGTTGTCGTTGTTGTGCGCGACGTACTCCTCGATCGCATCGATGAGGGCGCCGACGTTCCCAAAGCTGCCTCGGCGGATGCGATTGGTCGTGATATCGCGGAACCAGCGCTCAACAAGGTTTAGCCACGACGAGCTTGTCGGCGTGAAGTGGAGATGGAAACGTTTGTGCTTTTTGAGCCAGTTGCGCACGTCTTCGTGCTTATGGGTGGCGTAGTTGTCCAAGATGATATGGATCTGCTTGTTCTTTTCGACCTCACGGTCGATCAGACGCAAGAAGACGAGGAACTCCTCGTGGCGGTGACGTGAGAAGCACTTGCCGATCAGCTGGCCGCTCGCCACGTTGAGCGCGGCGAACAGCGTCGTCGTGCCGTTGCGTTTGTAGTCATGCGTCATTGTGCCTGCTCGGCCCTTTTTCATCGGCAGGCTCGGCTGCGTGCGATCGAGCGCCTGGATCTGGCTCTTTTCGTCAAAGGAGAGCACAATGGCGTTGGCGTAGGGTCGGATCAGGGCGCGGTTCTGGTCTTACAACCGGTCCGTCTCCCTGGTCCGCCCTCCGAACCGGACGTGCGCGTCTCCACGCATCCGGCTCTCCACATGACCATGCCTTCGAGTTATGCCGCTGACTCATTCGTCGCCCATGGCGAGGGAATACGGTTCGCCCGATAGCGGTAACGCACAATGGCAACCGTATCGGGTTTGAACAGCTGAACCTCGTCCTGCGTCGGCCGCCATCCCGGGAGATAGCGTCGCCGCAGTTCTTTAACCGTCGCCTTGGGATGTTTGTGCCGTAACCAGATCCAGACCCGTCGCCAAGTGAAAGACGACAGATAGGAAAAGGTCGCGGATGACGCCCCGTGGCGGTGGTAGTTGGTCCATCCTCGTAGCACCGGGTTCAACCGGTGCAAAAGTTCAGAAAGCGACTGGTTCGTTGTCCCACGAGTTGCACTGCGAACCTTTGCCTTCACCGCCGCCAAAGCGCGACGGGAGGGGTAGGTATATACGTAGCGTTTCATCGCACCTCGTTTCTTGTGCCGCTGGATGTGCATGCCCAAGAAATCGAAGCCCTCGTCGATGTGGACGATCTTCGTCTTCTCCTCAGAGAGCCGAAGCCCCATCGGGAGAAGCACCCTTGCCGTTTCGTCCCGCAGGTATTCGGCGTCGGTCCGGTTCCCAGCCACGAGGACGACAAAATCGTCGCAATATCGCACAAGGCGATAGTTGGCCAGACCCTTACGACGCCGATACTCACGGTCATGAGAGTCGCCCATCGCCTTCCATGCCCCGGCGAAATGATCGTCGAGGACAGAGAGCGCAATGTTCGACAACAAGGGTGAGAGGATTCCGCCCTGTGGTGCACCGGCGCTCGACTCTCGAAGTTCGTGATCCTCACCGAGAATCCCGGATTTCAAGAATGCCTTCACCAGACCCAGCACACGCTTGTCTCCGATCCGTCCTCGCATCCGCTCTAACAATGCGGAGTGTGAGATCTCATCGAAGCACGCCTTGATGTCACCCTCCACGACCCACTCATAAGAGCGGGACGTGAGAAAATGAATTTCTGCGATAGCGTCCTGGGCTCGGCGTCCGGGGCGGAAACCATAGGAACATGGCTGAAAGTCCGCCTCGAAGATCGGCTCGAGCACCATCTTGAGGGCAGCCTGGACCACCCGGTCTCGGACAGTGGCGATGCCCAATCGCCGGCGCTTGCCGTCGGGTTTTGGGATCATCACCTCCCGCACGGGAGCTGGTTGGAACCTCCGGGCCTTGAGATCATCTCGAAGCTCGGAGAGAAAGGCCTGCTCGCCCCGGATAGCCTTGATGTAATAGGCAGTCTGCCCGTCCACCCCGGCCGAACGAGCTCCTCGGTTGCGCTTCACCCGCTGCCAAGCCTCAACAAGAACAGCGGGATCGTATACGAGGTTATACAGGTCATCGAACCGGCGATCAGAGTCGTCGGTCGCCCAACGGTGCAGTTTGGTCTGGATCTTCAGTACCCACCACCAAGCCTCTTCGGCATCTGGCCACGGATCGTCGATGTTCACCGGCGAACTCCTGACATTCCAATTCCGACGCTGCGGTCATGCTGTTCCCCTTCGCCATGTACGTGGCTTTCCCACGCTCGGACTACTACGAGAACTCCGTCCCATCCCAAGTCCATCAGCTGACGACGAGCCTGCCCGCCGCCACCCTGGCTGGGCGGTGGGGAGGGCGGTCCGGGATGGTTCCCACGTTCACTCACTGACCGATCGACCGGCGAGGTGCCCAACTGTTCCCCTGCAGCCTCGCCACGAGTACGCCGCAGGCCTTCTTCGTGGCCTCCCCACCGGCCCACCTAACCGGCTTCGGAGTCGCACCCGTCATCAACGACCGAGGGCGTGCACTGCTGTCCGACCCATATCCACCAGGTTTGAGTCGGTTCCTTACTTGAGGGGGTTCGACCGCTGGTTCCTTCACACGTACACCTTCCGATCATGCTTGCCGGACCCGGCCCGTCTGGAAGTGCCAGACCGTCCCGGCGTTAAAGGAGCTGCTTCCCACCCTCGCCTGCGTCTCCAGGGTCAGGCTGCTCCTTGCTTTGACGACCTGCTGCGACAGGCCGAGAGCGAGTCCTTTCACCTCGCTCGGTCAGTAGGCGCCTCGTGGCGCACGGGCGGGTTGAGATACAGGCCAACAACGTCGATCAGCTTCTCCTCGAACCTTGGATCGTGCGAGACCTTGAAGGTACTCACCAGATGGGGTTTGAGTCCACGTGCCTTCCATTCGCGCTGCACCGTCGTGCGCGATAGTCCTGAGTATTCGGCCATCGTGCGGTTCGACCAGTGCGTGGCTGCTTTGGGCGTGGTCGTGCGGGTATCCTCGATCATCTTCTCGATCACCGTCTGGTCGATCACGGGTTTGCGACCTCGTCCATCGTGTACTTTGCCCACCCATTTCACGCCATCAGTCTCGAAGTGGTCTCGCCACTGACACACGGTCGATCTTGAGACGTCGAGGGCGCGCGCGATCTTCGTGTTGGCGATGCCGTCGGCTGCCATCAAAAGACCTCTGGCTTCGCGCACTGCCCGGTAGGGAAACGAGACACTCTGGGCGATCTCTTCGAGC
>DATLTI010000327.1:0-15396 GCA_035533675.1 Acidimicrobiales bacterium
CGAGGACTCGCTCGCGGTGCGCATGGGTGGCCGTGTCGCTGAACTGATCATCTACGGAGACCTGTCAACCGGTGCAAGTGACGACCTCCAGCGCAACACCGAGCTCGCGAGAAAGATGGTCCGCGAGTGGGGAATGAGCGACCGCATCGGGCCGATGGCCTGGGGAGCCCAGGGAATGGTCTTTCTCGGAGATGACCTGATGCATTCGCGTGACTATTCAGAAGACACCAGCCGTGTCGTCGACGAGGAGGTCGCACGGATCCTCAACGAGCAAGAGGACCGTGCACGACGCGTGCTCACCGAGCATGCCTCTGGTCTTCGACTCGTCGCCCAGATGTTGTTAGAAAAAGAGACCGTTGACGGAGCCGAGGTCGCCCGGTTGATTGACGAGGCCCATGGCCAGCCCGTGCATGGGGAGAACCCGGCGAAGCCTCACTTTGCGAGTGGAATGCTCGGCCGACGCCTCACTCCGGTAGCGAGTGACCGCGACGAGACACCAACGCCTGCCATCGAGAACCAAGAGCCTCCTGCCGTTGCGAAAAAAGATGCCGGACCCGCGGTAATCGAGGTTCCGACGACAAAGGACTACGAGCCGCCAAGAGAGGCGCAGGGCTGATCATCTGACCTCTGAGGCGTCTGCTCGCACCACGGTAGACCCCAGGCTGACTTGTTCGCGGGCGGACATCAATCAAGAGAACCCGGGCGACTGGCATCTGCGACCTGCTTGGCATTGCATTGCAGATCAACAACGCGCGCCAGGTGACCAGATGCGCCGTGTCTTTGCGGGCGGGCCCTAGCGAACAGGCAGTGCGGCGGGTGCGTTGAGGCCATGTGCGGAAAATGCGTACTCGGTCATCCCAGCAACGACCGGCGTTGTTGCGTGCACGACGATCTCGAGTCCCACGGAATTCTTGAGATAGCGCGAAAGATCGATCGAGGCGAGCGCGCGTGGGCCAATCTGCATTGGCCCAACACCGGGAACCGCGAGCGATCGTCCGTTGACGATCTCATCGATGCTCACTTTTGTCGACACCCGTTGCGGGTTCGCAATCGCAATGACCTCGCTCGCGACACTGTCTGAGCGTCCGCCGCCGATCATCCAGGTCTTCGTCGGACCGACGCTTGGCGAGGTGACAATAAAACCAGCGGGTAGCGTCGATGGCAGCTGGATCTTTCGGATCTGTGATGACAACGAGAGCTGACGACTGACGATCATCTCACGATCGACTATCAAAGAGCCCCGACCGATGACCGCAACCGAACTTGACTGGATCCCCGCGGCTCGAATACGCGGCATCACGTATTGCAGATTCGCGTCTGCGCCGACGACCATTGTGATCGAACCCTCAGCTCCGGCACCGCTCAGAGTGAGTCGGACACGCTCTTGGCGGGAGGTCGTGTTCAACAGCGAATAGACCTGTTCGATTCCTGGAGCGACAACTGTTGGTGCAAACCACCATCTCCCAAGAGGAACCTGGGAGCCAAGCACGAGCGAGCGGCCGAGCACACCGCTCGTGACCTTGAAATGCATCACGCCGACCGCGATGCGACCGCTCACTGTCGTTACGCCAAGACTCAATGCGCTGCGCTGGGGCAACACGTGTCCAGCAAACAACACAACATCTTGTCCGGGCTCGATCGGCACACTCGAAAAGGCACTTGGCAACGTGGAGGTCGCGCCGACCGTGAAACTCAGATCGGCAACAGCGGGCGTAGCGCCGGGGTTGAACAGCGAGATCGCCATGTTGGCTGAACCCGCAGTCGAGCCAATACCGAAATAGGTGTTCTGCGCGGTATGAGTCGTGCACGCAGAGGTCGCGATCCCCGCAGAGGTCGCAATGACCTCGTTGACTCCCACTCCACGTCCGTTCACCACCACGCTCGCAGCGCCGTAGGTGGCCGTCTTTGACAGAGGCAGCGCAACGGTCCGATGGCCCTTTGCCCCAACCACGTAGGAATTCAGCTCACTCATCCCGGTGTTCGAGGCGATGTGCACCTGCGCATGCACCGAACCGGACGAAAGATTGGCGATCTCGATCGAGGACTGCTCCCCGCGATGTCCAATCGGAAGCGGACCCGGGCAGTACCAGGCGCTCGAGGTCGCGTGCGAGCCGATCGTGATCGCAGAGGTCGCCGCCTCGATACCCTGGACTCCTGCAAGGTCATGGCGCTTGACGACCGAATTCAACACCCCCGCTCCGGCAAGGATGACCACGAACCCCGCGACGATGAGTCGCCGGCGAAGCATCGAAACCTCACCTCTGTGTCTCATACCGTCACCTCGCCAACACGCGCAGCAGGATCAGGCTCTGTCGGTGCATCCTCATCAGATTTGATCGGAGTCTCTCCACGTTCGTGTGCGCGCGCACGCCTTCGCGCGGTCTGACGGGTACGGCGCCCACGAAGGCCGAGAAATCCAAGGAACAGCCAGAGCAACATCTCCGCGATCACCGCGACAAGGTGCACCCAGTGTGCAAGTCCACTCGGGACAGGAGTCGCCTTGAGTCCGACCGTGTTTTCAAAGATCAGCGCGCCGCCCTCGCTTGGCAGCTGGTGGAGGTCGTTCTGGTTCGAGAGCGCATCGAGGAGCACCTGGGGAGCGGGAGCACTTTCCACGCTTTGGGTTCCAAGCAGCTGTGGCGCGACAAAAGTTGGGACGATCAGATAGCGGATGTTCTGGCTCGCGAGCAGAGTCCCAAGGGTGACCGTTGAGCCGTGCTCTGCGCTGACGATCTCATGCACGATTGCCGTCGCCGTGCCGATGTGCGCGCTCGGCCAGATCGAGGTCGCTGTCGGCAGTCCACCAAAGGTGATCCCGAATGCGAGTCCCGGCCCGATCTGCCAGCTCTTGAGTGGAAGCGCTGCCGGGTTTCCGAGCCAGAGTACACGGGAGTCGGCGACGGCAGTCGCGGTTGCACGCGTCGTCTGAGACGAACTCTGGTTCGTCACCCGAGGTCCGATCCAGGCGAGCATCGTGTCATAACCCGTCGCTGGCACGTTGAAACGACCATTCAGGGTGCTGCCAAGGACCGGAACGACACCGGCGACGCTTACCAATACAAAGAGCGCGGTTGCGATGTGGCGAAGTCCAAAGGTTGTGCTTCGCAGGTCCTCGATCACTGTCGATGCGCCGAGACCAATCAGGAGCGCGACCGCAACGGCAAAGGGAGCGAGCAGGACGCGCGAGGCTCCAAATCCCTGTCCAAGCCAGCCCTGGCCACCGAGCCAGGCAAGCGCGAGCGACAACAGGCCAAGCGTCCAAAGACGCACTCCCCATTTGAAGCGCACCGAACGTCCTGCGATCAACACATAGGTCGCGCCAGCTGCGAGACCAAGACTCAGGAAACCCGCACCAATGGGACCAAGATTAAAACGGAAGAGGTTCGAAAGCTGCGGTGCATGTGCTGCGTCAACAACTGCACCGGTGAGTGCACCAAAGTTGACGCCCGGCTGGAACAAGGTCAGTGACCATGGCAAGAGAGCAACGATCGCGAACGCCGTTGCACCGAATGCAACTGCGAGCGAACGCAGTTTCGTCTCGCGCTGAGAGACCACGAGACTGCCGAGCAAGAGTCCGACAGCCATCAACGGGGTGAGCAACAACAACGCCGGTTCGAATGCCGAGGTGAGGGTCAACAAGATCCCGAGACTCAAGATGTCTGTCAGGGTCTCTCTCGAACGCACCGGGGTGTGACGCAGGACGAATGGATCCTGTCCGCTTGCTCGCATCATGCGAGCAAGCAGATAGGGCGTTGCCGCATAGGCAACGAGCGCCCCGACATCTGCTCTGGCAACGTCATTCCACGCGAGGGGAAGATACAGATAGGCAAGCACGCCGACCGCCCGGGCACTTGCAGGTCCAAAGGGCCGCACAAGTCGCACCATGCCGATTCCACCGGCGACAATGCACGCCAAAAGACCGAGCTTGAGCAAGATTCCCATTGCGCCCAAGACGACAAAGCCGCTCACGCCCAATAGGACGAGCGCTGGCGTGACTGGTCCAAGCGCCTGGGTGCCGGCGTTGGTCGATCCGTGGAAAAAGTTTGCAATCAATGCGGTCGTCGTCGGCAACGGCAGGAACTGGCCAATCAACGGCAGATGAGTCGTGAACAATGAACGCGCACCGATCACGAGGATCAACACGGCAACCCACATCGCGTTCGTCACGTAACGCGGGCGGACATCTCCGCCGCGCTCTCTCAGCTCGTCCTGCCAACGCGAAAGCACATCGCGGTTCGTGCTCCAGCGCTGGGCAAGCTGTTCAAGACCTGGCCGGAAGAATCGAGAGATCCTCGAGGTGCGACTGCTCATCAGATCGGCGACTCGGTGATCCGATACTCGGCGAATCGCGTGCACCTCACGACGACGCTCCTTGAGGTGTTGTTCCTTGGCGAGGTTCCAGCGCCAGGCGGAGATCACCTCGCGGGCTCGTCGACGGTGTCCGACGGCAAGGAAATAGAGCGATTCAATCGCCGACCACAACACGAGTTCTGAGACGCGAACCAGGCGGTGCGTCCGCTCGTAGTTCTTCAGCACGCTGCGCAGCTCATGGCGCCACTGAAGCGCACGGGCTGCGGGCAGGAGGCGCTGACGACTCGAGGCCGCCTCCCGGTGCTGGACCTGAGCGAACGGGGTGACCACGACACGCGCGCCGACGAGGTGTGCCCGCCAGCACAGGTCGACGTCCTCACCGAACATGGTGATCTCGGGATCGAAACCGCCAAGCGTCTCGAGCAGGTCGGCTCGGACCAGCGTCGCTCCACCGGGAACTGCAAAGACCTCGCGCGTTTCGTCATGCTGAGCCTGGTCGAACTCGCGATGCTCAACACGCCGCACCGGGGCGCCGAACCGGTCGACTCCTAGTCCGAACTGCAAGATGAGATCGGGTTCGCGCACATCGACGAGCTTGGGACCAACGATGCCCGCATTCGAACGGAACGACTCCTCGACGAGGCGCCGAAGCGCATCGGGGGCGAGAATAACGTCGTCGTGACAGATCAGATAGTAGGCGGCACCCTCGACCGCGCCGAGCACGGCATTGGCTCCAGGACCAAACCCGGGATTGGTCTTAAGTCGCGAGATATAGATCGAATCTGCGACCTCCGCGACTCGGGGCGCGAGCGGCGCTTCGCTTGCCGCATCAACGACAAGCACTACGAGATTGGGGTAATCCTGTGCGATTAACGAGCGCAGGCACTCTTCGAACCACGTGTCCGGATCGTGGGCTACGACGACCGCGACAACCGGTGGTATCTGCTCCTCCGGCATACGACGACGCTAGCGTATCGAGCCCCACCCGCGGGAGGAGGTTGGGCCAACCCCCTGCTCAGCACCCAAATCACCACACCAGAGTTCTTCAACAGAGGTGTCCTGACCCGGTCTTCTCAGGAAGGGTCGAGCCGTCTCCGCCAGGCATCAAGGACGTCGTCGACGGTCTTTTCAAGGTCGATCTGTGGCCGCCAACCCGTCAGACTTTCGAGTTTTTTCGCTGAACCAACGATGCGTTCAACATCAACGGGACGAAAAAGCGTCTCATCGACACGCGCCTCGATTGGCACCACCGAACGCTCACGAAGAGCGTCGAAGATCTCTTGCACAGAACGGGTATATCCCGAACAGACGTTGTAGGCCTCGCCGGGGACTCCTGAGATCGCGAGTTCGCGATAGGCGCGCACGACATCACGCACGTCAGTGAAGTCCCGCTCCGCGCTGAGATTGCCGACGCGTATCGCATGCTCTCCGCTCATCTCGGCCTCGACAATGCGCTTCGCGAGCGCTGAGACGACAAAGAACTCTGCCTGGCCAGGTCCGATGTGATTGAACGGCCGGGCCCGTACGACCCCGATCTCACGGCCGAGGAAGGCCTGCAGACCACAGATCTCGGTCGCAACCTTGCTCGCGGCATAGGGCGTAACGGGCATAAATAGCGAGTTTTCGTCGATCACTGAACCATCACCGGCGCCATACACCTCAGCTGAACTGATCAGCACAACCCGTGGCACAAGATCGAGCTTGCGCACCGCCTCCAAAAGTTCGATAGTCCCAAGCACGTTGACCCGAAAGGTCTCGGAGGGTTCTTCCCATGACCTGCCGACGTGGGTAAGCGCGGCGAGGTGATAGATCACCTCCGGCTCTGCCTCGGTGATCAGGTGTTCGCAAACACCCGGGAGTGCAATGTCGATCTCATCGGGAAGCGTCGCGACCTCGTCGCCCATCTCTTTGAGGTGCGCGCTGAGCCAGCCGCCGACAAAACCTGAAGCTCCCGTGATGAATGCGCGCACCCAACCAGCCTAGCGATCGAGCGCCGCACGATATGCCTCGACGTGAAGCTGTGCAGATCGCGCCCACGTGAACTCACGAGCACGTACAATCCCCTGCTCACGGCGCGCGTTGACCGCTTCACCACCTGCGATGATCTCCAACAGCGCAAGGGCGAGTGCATCGACAGAGTTTGGGTCGACACACAGCGCAGCATCGCCAGCGAACTCTGCCATCACCGAACCGACGGTTGTCACGAGTGGCGATCCACAGGCAAGTGCCTCGAGTGCGGGGAGCCCAAAGCCCTCTTCAATCGACGGATAGGCAACCGCGACCGCGCGTCGAAGCAGCGGTGCGACACAGTCATCGCGGATGTAGCCGAGCTGGATGATCCGACGCGAGTGGCGAGACTCTGCGATTGCGCGCATGAGTTCGTCTCGACCCCAGGCGAGCTGGCCGGCAAGCACGAGGAACAGATCGCGATGTCTGTCCGCGACCACATCAAACGCGCGGATCAGATTGGGAATGTTCTTTCTCGGCTCAAGAGTGCCGACGTGCACGACGTAGGGCACGTGTATCCCAAGCCCGCTGATCACCGCATCATCGGCCGCTAGATCGACAGATGGATGAAAACGCGCGTGGTCTACTCCATGGGTGATGACGCGCACCTCTCCAGCTGGGTGAAAGTGCTCGGAAAAACGCGTCGCCGTGTGCTGGCTGACACAGACGATCACGCCCGCATGCGCTGCGCTGTAGCGCATCGCCCTTCGAAAGAGCACAACCTTTGAGCGTTCGTGCCATTCGGGGTGCTCGACAAAGGTGAGGTCATGAACCGTCACGACCGCTGGCACTTTGAGCGCACGGGGCATCTGATAGTGCGGCCCATGAAAGATCTCGATCTGTGGCTCGAAGCGGCTTGCTGCGCGACCAAGACCGAACTCTGCATACAAAAGCCGAAGCGGTCGTGATCTCGGCGCATCTGCCATCAGCCGGACGGATTGTTCGTGTTCGAGCCGCAGCTGTTCCCAGCGCTGCTGGTCCGCGCGCCGTACAATCAGCGTCGTCGTGATGTCTGCGCGCTGTGCAAGTGCGCGGGCGATCTCGATACTGTAGCGACCCGCACCGACTGGATCGCTTGGAACCGCGGTGAGATCAAGGCCGAGTTCAAGACGACGAACGGGATCACTCATCGTTTGGCGACCTCGTTCCATAACGCGAGGTGCGCCTCGGCAGTGCGCAGCCAGGTGAGGTTCTCGCTATAAACAAGACCATCGGCGCGAAGTCGCCCACGCAGGGGGTCATCTTGTGTACAGCGAATGAGTCCCCCAGCGATTGCATCGACATCGTAGGGATCGATCACGAGTGAGCCACCCAGTGCAGATGGCACCGCGCTTGAGAGCACCACTGCGCCATAGCGCATCGCCTCGACGACAGGCAGACCAAATCCCTCAGCGAGGGGAACGTAGGCGACTACCTGCGCAGTCGCATAGAGACCCGCAAGCACGGAATCTGGCACATGACCCGCAAACACGACGCCTTTGGTTGGTTTGACGTCAGCCATCCATCCCGTTGGGCCACAGACGACGAGTGTGCATGGCTCGACAAGCTCGTCGCGCACCCGATCAAACGCCTCGATCAGGCGGGCAAGGTTCTTTCGCGGCTCAATCGTCCCCACACTCAGGATGAACTTGCCGCTCACGCCGAGGCCTTCGAGCAATCGACGCGTGGCCTCTTGATCTGGCGCACCGAGATGATCTGATCCCTCGCTGATCACGTGCACTTGATCTCGGGCAATTCCAAGTCCTGCTCCGACAAGTTGGGCGGCAACGGGATCGGAGGGAACTACGAACGCGTCGCAGACGCGCGCCGCGCGCCTGAGCGCACGTTCATGCCAGTTTCTCCCGTGCGCGGTGAAGGTCTCCGGCACCACCTGGAAGGCGAGATCGTGGATCGTCACGACAAGGGGAAGATGCGTCGGAGGCAGCGCAAGCGAGGGCGCATGAACGATTCCTCCATGGGCAACCCGCGGTCCTGTCCCGAGCTCCCAAAGTCGGGTCAGAAGTGGTCCTGGAATCGGTGTCGTGCGAAGCTGAGCGCCGAGACCAACGATGGGGTCATCGTGTGCATGAGACCTGCTCGCATAGAGCGTGAGTGCACCGGGTTCAAAGTCAGCACGCGCAACAAGTGCCCGGATGAGCTGTCTGATGTAGGTGCCGATGCCGCCCGGCACATCGCGCCGCAGCTGTTCTGCGATGAGCGTCACCGCACGCTCGTTACTCTTTGACCCAACGGGCTCTATCACCGGAAGAGATCCTCGTCTGGCGGGCGCACGATCTCGTCGCGCACCGAAGACTCTCGAAACCAGTCCCTGGCGATTCCGCGCACCAGTGCGACCGGCACTCCGCTCGCCTTTCCCATGACAAGGTCAGCGGCTGAACAGATCTCGTCAGCGACGCATACCTCGGTCGCAACAAGTTCGCGACCGAGATGATCCTTGGTCGAACGAAGGTCGACAACTGCTGCGATGCCAGCGGTACCAATTGCAACGTCGGTGACGCCACGTCGCCAGGCACGCCCGAAGGTGTCCGAGATGACGATTCCAACATCCACCTTCGCGAGGTGGCCAATTGCATCGCGAAGGCCGCGTGCGGAACGATCTGGATCAAGTGGCAACAAGACGGCATAGCCATCGGCAACATTGGACAGATCGACTCCAGAGTTCGCGCAGATGAATCCATGTCGCGTCTCGGTGATCACAAGATCGCCGCGGCGGCGCAACACGCGCACCGCCTCTGATTCAGCAAGGCGTCGCTTTGCCTCGGAGTCGTTGTGATCGATCGCCACCACACGGCCCTCGGCCTTGGAGACAATCTTCTGAGTCACAACCAGCACATCGCCATCAAGCAGTACATCGCCATGATCAGCCAGTGCCTTGACGATCAGCCTGGCGAGTGGATCACCGTGTTTGATCTCAGGAAGACCCTCAACGCCAAAGACGCTGATGCCAGCTCGGCTCATCGACTGGGAAGCTCATCTTTGAAACCGACTACGCCAAGCGCCTCACAGACAATTCGCGCCAACCTGCTTGCAACACCAGGGTCGTCCATCAACGTGTCGGTGACCACGCACTCCATGCCGAGCTCCTCAATCGATTGCGCCTCTTCGCGATCTTGTTCATCGATGACCATTGTGTGTATGAACCTCGAAAGCACCTTGGCAACCCCCGAGGCGCTCGAACGGTGACCGAGTTCGAGTAGGAGCCGGTCAGCGGGACCCTTGAGCGCGCGCCCACCGATGATCGGAGAGATCGCTGCCACATGTCTGCGCCTTCGTTCAAGCAGCTCGGCTATCTCGGGAAGGGCAACGATCGGGCCGATTGAGACCACCGGATTCGATGGCGCAATGATGATCGCCTCCGCGCGCGCTAACGCATCGAGCACTCCAGGGGCAGGTATTGCCCCTTCAGCTCCCAAAAACCGGACACCTTTGATTCCGACCTCGTGATGGCGATGAACGAAATACTCCTGGAAGTCGATCTCCTCGTCGTCAAGCGTGGTGAGCTTGGTGCGCACCCGGTCGTTGGTCATCGGCACGATGTTCAACCTGAGCCCGAATGCCTCGGCAATCTTTGTCGTCACCTCGTCCAACGAGGCGCCAACGGCGAGTGCCTGGCTTCGAAAGAGATGTGTCGCGAGGTCGGTGTCGCCAATACCGAACCAGCGCTCCGCGCCAAAACGTTCGAGTCCCGCGAGCACATTCCAGGTCTCGCCCTCAAGGCCCCAGCCCGTCCTCGCATTCTTCCCTGAAAGCGTGTAGGTAATCGTGTCAAGGTCAGGACAGACGAGAAGCGTATTCCATTCGAGATCATCACCGGTGTTGACGATCGCGGTGATCTTCTCCTCATCGATGACCGAGCGCAGGCCCATCAAGAACCGTGCCGCGCCAACGCCACCGCACAGAACGGCGATCACAAGGGCTCCATCTGTTCGAGCGTGATCGCGATTCCCTCTGCGAGCGTGGTCCAAGGACTCCAGCCGAGCTCGCGCCTCGCGCGTCCGAAGTCGAGCGAACATCTGCGGATTTCGCCGGGTCGGGCTGGCTTTCTCGCCGGCTTGACCTTTGAACCGGTCGCCTTTGCAACCAACAGATAGAGCTCTCGGATACTTGTCTCGGTTGCGGTGCCGATGTTGCAGAAAAGACCACTGGCTCGGCCGATAGCCCGGACGAACGCGTCAACCACATCGTCTACAAAGACAAAATCGCGCGTCTGTTTTCCATCTCCGTAGAATGACGGTGCGCGATCACTGCGCAGCTCGTTGGCAAAGATCGAGACCACTCCGCCGTCTTGGTTCGAGCGCTGACGTGGACCATAGACATTGGCAGGCGCGAGCACGGTGTAGTCGAGTCCAAAGAGTTCCCGGTAGATCTTGAGATACTCCACCATTGCCCACTTGCCTACGGCATAGGGCGAGCCCGGCAGCGCATGGCGCGTCTCCTTGAAGGGAAGCGTCTGGTCGTCACCATCGCCATAGAGTGCGCCACCACTTGATGCGACAATCACCTTCTGGCACTTTGCGCCGAGTGCTGCTTCAAAGACGCGGAGGCTGCCGATGATGTTTGAGTCTGCATCGAACACCGGACGCGCAATCGACTCGCTCACGTCTGTCTGCGCGGCGAGATGAAAGATCACCTCCGGCCTGCGTCGTGCGACAAAGTCGATCAGTTCGGGAACACGCACATCCATCTGTTGAAACGTCAGAGGCCCTGCAAGTGACCTCGCCTGTTGCAGGTTCAAAAGCGATCCACTCGAAAGGTCATCGACGACGTCGACGCTGTGTCCCTCGGCGAGGAGTCGATCGACGAGCGAAGACCCGATGAAGCCGGCCCCCCCGGTGACGAGTGTCCTCACCTAGTCCTCATCAACTAATCCGCGCGTGGGTGGCGCGCGTCCCGGGTTCGACATGGACTCGGGCGCCGACGATCGCATCAGAGATCACAGAGTTCTCTCCGATGCGCGCATCTGGCCCGATGATCGAACGCTCAAGCACGCAATTCGAACCGACGACCGCTCCCGCCATGACGACGCATTCGAGGAGCCGCGCGCCAGATTCGATCACCGCACCGGCCTCGATCACCGAGTCACGCACCGATGCAGATTGTGCAAGCAAAGAGCGCGCTCCGAAGAAGTTTGCACCGAGCACCTCGCCCATCACGGACGCATCCGCTGCGGCAAGTACACCGGGGCTGAGCTCGAGATGATCAGGAAGTATGACCTGTGGGCGATGCCCGCGAAGCACATCACACTGGGCCTGTAAATAGCGCTCGGGTGTTCCCGTGTCGAGCCAGTAGCTCTCCGAGGATTTCGCGTAGAGCTCACCGGTTCTGACAAGTTCAGGAAAGATCTCGCGCTCGATGGAGACCGAAATATCACGGGCAATCATCTTGATCACGGAGGGCTCGAGAACGTAGGTCCCGGCGTTGATCATGTTCGTCGGCGCCTCGTCGATCGCTGGCTTTTCAATGAAGGCGAGCACCCGTCCGAACTCATCGGTTGGCACCACGCCAAATGCCGAGGGGTCCTTCACCGGTGTGAGCGCGATCGTCGCGCTCGCCTCGTGCTCGTCATGAAATGCGATCAGGTCTGTCAGATCAAGGTCGGTGATGATGTCGCCATTGATGACAATCAGACGCTCATCACCGACACCTGCGTAGTCTGCTGCAAAGGCGATGCCTCCTGCAGTGTCGCGCGGCTCGGGTTCGATTGCAGTGATCACCTCAACGCCGGCGTGTTCACCTGAGGCAAATGCCAAAAGAAACGCATCGGACTGGTATCCGAGTGCGAAGACGACCTTGGTCACTCCGTGAGACGCCAGCCATTCGACAATCTCGAAGATCATCGGCCGTCCGACTATTGGGAGAAGTGGCTTTGGGATCTCATAGGTGATCGGGCGAAGACGGGTCCCCAGTCCGCCTACGAGTACGAGCGCGTTCACTTTCGCACCTGGTTACCGGAGCTAGCCCGAGGTCGTTGAAGAGGTGCTCGCCGTGGTTGGCGTCACGCTCGGAACACCGGCCGTCGTGCTCGTGACCGGCGCTGTCGTTGTCGTGTTCGTGCCTGCCGTCGCGGGGACCGTGACCGGCACCGTCGTCGTGGTTCCGATCGAACCGATCTTCGAGTTCTGAGCCATTGTCGAGATCATCGTCGCCTTGGAGGCGGGCTCGGGTATTGCCGCACCGGCGGGAACGAAGGCGAGCGTGATCATCTCTCCATTATCGAGATGGATCGAGGTGATTTTCGAGCTGACCATCGATGGCGAGGCAGTCGGTGAGGACCAGACCTTGGCCACCAGCTTGCCCTTGCCATGCAATGGACCGTTACAGGTCGCACCGTTGCTCCACAGCACCGGCAGCTTGCCGGGAACCTGGATCGAGGTATTGGTAAGGGTGAATCCGGCGTAGTTGAGCGCAAACACACCGAGCGTGGCGTTGACTCCCTCATAGGCTGACGATCCGGTGACGGCACCCGGGTTGATGTCGATCAGGCCATTTCCAAAGGTTCGCAGTCCAACCGAGGTGAGATTCGCACTTGCTGGCAGATCTGTCTGGATCGAGCCACACAGATCGATGCCAAGCGCGGCCACCCAGTGGTCCGTTGCGCTCGGACCGATCGAGGAGGCGGATCCGGCGGTGTTCCTCTGATTACGGCTGTAGACCGTGAGCCCGACGCCAAGCACCACGATCAGGGTCATCAGGGCATACCAGGCTCTGGGGCGCTGCGCCCGATAGCTCTTTGATCCACCACTGGCGGCGGCGCGGGCAACGGTACGGGCAAAGGAGCGTCTTGGCATGGGTAGCAGAGCTTACTCAATGCACGACGATGTCGGCGAGCAACCGCTAACGATGGGCGAATTGGCGGACGAGGGCAATCACGAGGCGAGCAACGATTCCGACAAAGACGACGGGCAACATGGAAGAACGTGCTCCGGTGAGTGAGCGCCTCGCAAAGCGCCAGGTCGAGACGTGATGGGCGACCAGCATGCGATAGGGGTGCTGGTCAGACGAGAGGCCACCGCGGTGAATCACCTTCGCTGCGGGAAGATAGGCGCACAGCCATTTGACCTGGCGAAGTCTCCAGCACAGGTCAAGGTCCTCGACGTACATGAAATAGCGCTCGTCAAAGCCCCCGACTTGGTCAAAGGCCTCGGCGCGCGCGAGAAAGCAGGCTCCAGAGACCCAGTCGACCGAGATCGCATGCGTCGCCCTGACAGCCGCGAACTTGTAGCGGCGAGAGAACCGGTTGGTTGGAAAGAACATCGACAACAACGCGTGTCCGAGCGCATCCTTGATGCTCGGGAATGCCCTTGCCGAGGGATACACCTCGCCATTTGTCTCAAAGATCCGCGGACCGACAATTGCAGCATCTCTGTGATGATCAAGATACTCCCCAAGCAGACTCGGAGCAGTTTGGTCGATCACGAGATCGGGATTGCAGATGAACAGGTACTCGTCGGATATCTCACGACGTCCGATGTTGACCGCCGATCCATAGCCAGGATTCTTTCCGGTCAAGATGACGCGCACTGCGGGATAGCCGCGCATGACCGATGCGATCGACTGGTCGTAGGAGCCATTGTCGACGATCACGATCGATTCGATCCCAGAATCCACCAGACTTGTCACGCATGCGAGCAGTGACTCTCCGGCGTTGTGATTGACGACGATCGCCGAGATGCTCATCTTTTGATCGTGACAGAGATGTTCACCGACAGCTCATCCGCGCAGTTGACGGACGAGCTGCTCCGCCGATTCGTGCCAGTCCGGAAGGAGTGCCAGTCCGCTTGCCTTGAGTACTGCGTTCTCAAGCACCGAGTTCATCGGTCGCTTTGCGGGGCGCGGAGGAATAAGTTCAGCCGTTGCGATCGGTTCGACGCGCCTCGCGTCGGCACCCGCGTATCCCACGATTGCCTGGGCAAAGTCGAACCACGTCGTCGGACCCTGATTGGTGACGTGAAAGATGCCACGCTGTCTTGTAAGAGCGAGATCAATCACCGTCGGTGCAAGGTCCTTGGCAAAGCTCGGACAGCCATGCTGGTCGTTCACAAAGCGCAGTGGACCGTCGCTTTGACCAACCAAACGCAGAATCGTCTTGAGCATGTTCGCGCCCTGTTGACCGCACACCCAGGAGGTGCGAATGATCGTCGACGACGCGTCACAGGCGCGCTCACCAGCGAGCTTGGAGCGTCCATAGACCGACTGCGGATTTGGATCGTCCCATTCGAGATATGGCCGATCGAGTGTGCCGTCAAAGACGTAGTCCGTCGAGAGATAACACAGGTGAGCGCCGATGCTGACCGCTGCCTCAGCGAGATAGCGCGTGCCGAGGAAGTTCACCGAGAATGCCCGGTCCACCTCGGTCTCGCAGGCGTCGACTGCCGTGAAAGCAGCTGGATGAATGATCACATCTGGTACGAATGTCCGTACGAGTGCATGCACCGAATCGCGCTTTGCAATATCAAGCTCTTCATGTCCCGCGCCAACGACGTCGATCCGCGCTTTGGCATTTCGTCCGTCGTTTCGTCGATCGAGCTCCGCAACGATCTCGGAACCGACCTGACCCCTTGCGCCGGTGACAAGTACTCGCATCTAGCGCTTCGCCAGAGTCTTGGAGATCAGCTCTTCCACTGTCCCTCGCTCACCGGCGAACGGCCGATCAGGGGACGCCACCATGATTCGTTCTCCATGTACCAGGTCACGGTCTCGTGAAGGCCCTTTTCAAAGTCGATCGTCGGGCTCCAGCCGAGTTCACGACGGATCTTTGTGGAATCGAGCAGGTAACGACGGTCATGTCCCGGGCGATCGGCGACAATCTCTTTGAGCGAACTCGGTCGGTTCGTCGACTCAAGCACTCGATCGGCGATCTCTGTGATGCTTGCCTCGCGACCCGATCCAACGTTGTAGGTCTCGCCGACGACGCCGCGTTGCAGAACGAGCTCGATTGCACGACAGTGATCGATGACATGGAGCCACTCGCGCCGGTTCTCGGTTGACGCGTAGAGCGGCAGCGCAACGTTGTCGATCGCGCGACTGACAAACAGCGGGATGACCTTCTCGGGGAACTGGTACGGGCCGTAGTTGTTC
>DATLTI010000328.1:0-5174 GCA_035533675.1 Acidimicrobiales bacterium
GCAACGTTGTCGATCGCGCGACTGACAAACAGCGGGATGACCTTCTCGGGGAACTGGTACGGGCCGTAGTTGTTCGAACAGTTGGTGATGGTCGCGGGAAGGTGGAAGGTCTCGAAATATGAACGCACCACATGGTCAGAGGCCGCCTTCGACGCGTTATACGGCGTGCGGGGCTCATAGGGTGACGATTCGCTGAATGACTCGTCACTGTCAAGCGCGAGATCGCCATAGACCTCACATGTCGAGATGTGATGAAAACGTCCAACTCCGACACGGACTGCCGCATCTGCGAGAGCCTGGGTGCCAAGCACATTCGTGCGATAAAAACGCGCCGGATCAAGGATCGCGAGACTGTTGTGCGATTCGGCTGCGAAGTTGACGATCGTCTCGATGCCAAAGGTCGCGAGCAGGTGCTCGATCAGATCCTGATTCCCGATGTCTCCCTTGACAAAGCGCACCGCTCCGGAGTGCTCGAGATTTGCAATGGTCGTCCGGTTTCCCGCATAGGTGAGCGCATCGAGGACGAAAAGTTCATCATCGGGATGTTGCGCTGACCAGTAGTGCGCAAAATTGGATCCGATAAAACCGGCGCCACCGGTAACGAGAAGTCGCATGGTTATCTAAGGGTAGTTGCCAAGAGCTGAGTCGCGCGTCTCGAGGGTGCGGATGCGAAGCGGATCTTGCCATTAGCCGGCACAGAAGATCGCCCCTGCGAGCCCCGTGGGCCCTCGCCAAAAGCGACTGAGGGTCCTTGGTGTCAGTGTCGGAGATGGATGACGTCAGCCGCGTCAATCTCTCGAACCTCGGTGCCCTCTTGTATCTGAAGGTACCCAGCATTGGTCACACCGATCGCATCGGCCTCATAGGTCCGGCTGCGCTGTTCGATGCGCACCCGGCGTCCGAGCGTGCCAAGCACGTCGCGATAGCGCTGCATCAGTTCGGACCGGAATTTCACATCGGCGAGCCGGGAATAGTCACGCTCGATGTGTTCAAGCATCGAACTTGCGAGCAGATCTCGGTCGATCATTCGTCCAGATGCCTCAAGCAATGTCGTCGCTCGCGAGGCGAGATCATCAGTGTCTGTCGCCGGATCTCTTGGCGCCTTCCCCTCTGGCCACTGAAGGTTGATCCCGATGCCTACGATCAGCGCGTTGCCCGAATCGGTCTCAACGATCTCGGCGAGCAGGCCAGCAACCTTCTTGTCATCAACGAGCAGATCATTTGGCCACTTGAGAGAGACGGTTATTCCTGTGAGTTCATCGATCGCCTGACGGGCGCCGAGCGCAACGGCGGTCATCACGAGATGAAATTCGCCGAGCGCCAACGACGGACGAAAGAGCATCGAGCACAAAAGCGAAGACTGCGGAGCGGAAACCCAGCTGCGACCGAGCCGTCCCCGACCGGCGCTTTGCACATCTGCAATAGCGACACCGCCCTCGGGGTCTCCCGCACGTGCGCGGTCTGCAAGATAGCGATTCGTTGAATCGATCTCAGTGAAGTGCGTCGGTCTCGCGAAGAGGTTGCTCACCGCACTAGCCTCATTGTCGGGCCCGGATCGGGCAGGGCAGATTTTGAATGACATAAGCATATGACGAAGTCCGAACAAGACAGAGCGGGGAGCACGTGTTCGAGAAAGTCCTGATTGCGAATCGAGGAGAGATCGCGATCAGAGTCGCAAGGACGTGCCGCGAGCTCGGGATCGCGACCGTCGCGATCTATTCCGAACTCGACGCAAACGCAGCCCATGTGCGCGCGTGTGATGAGGCCTACCTCGTCGATGGACCCAACCCGATCGCAGGGTATCTCGACATCGCGGCGATCGTCGCGGTGCTTGTGCGTGCAGGTGCAGATGCGGTGCACCCCGGATATGGGTTCCTCGCTGAGAATGCAGAGTTCGCGAGAGCGGTCAGCGAGGCTGGTGCAGTATTTGTCGGACCCCTGCCAGAGACGATCGAGCTGATGGGTTCAAAGATCAGCTCGCGCATCGCTGCTGAGAGTGCAGGTGTGCGAGGTGTTCCTGGTCACAACAATCCCATTGAGCGCGTCGAAGAGATCGTCAACTTCGGCGACACGGCTGGCTGGCCGATCGCAATCAAGGCCTCCTATGGCGGTGGTGGTCGCGGACTCAAGGTTGTCACCGCTGCAGGCGAGGCAAAGGACCAGTTCGAGGCGGCGACTCGCGAGTCGCTTGCCTACTTTGGTCGCTCCGAGGTCTATCTCGAGCGCTATCTCTTGGCACCTCGTCACATCGAGATGCAGATCGTCGCGGACAACTTTGGCAACGTCGTCTGGCTCGGCGAGCGTGACTGTTCCTCCCAACGACGTCACCAGAAGCTCATCGAGGAGACCCCGGCTCCAGCGATCAGCGAGGCAGTCCGTCAGGAGATGGGCACTGCCGCGGTCACCCTTGCACGGCGCTGTGGCTATCGCGGCGTCGGAACCGTCGAATTTCTCTATGAGAACGAGGAGTTCTTCTTCTTAGAGATGAACACCCGCCTTCAGGTCGAGCACCCGATCACCGAACTCGTTACCGGTCATGATCTCGTGAGGCTCCAGCTCGAGGTCGCGACGGGCGAGCCGCTTTCGGTCACTCAGGACGAAGTTGTCGCGAACGGTCATGCAATCGAATGTCGCATCAACGCGGAGGATCCCTCGGACGGCGCGTTCCTGCCAAGCCCGGGGATCATCGAGAGGATCAACTTCCCCGGTGGGTTCGGGGTTCGGATCGACGCCGGCTATGGCCCTGGTGATGAGGTCTCGGCGAACTTTGACAATCTCATCGCAAAGATCTCGGTCTGGGGCCAAGATCGCGAGGAGGCGCGCAAGCGAATGCTGCGCTGTCTCGATGAGACCGTCGTCGAGGGCGTCGCAACAACGATTCCCGCACTGAGATTGATCCTTGAGTCTGCTCGTTTTATCAGCGCAACCCATTCGACGAGCTTTGTTGAATCAGAGCTCGATCTCTCCTCTATCTCCCCACCGCTTGGAAAAGACGGCACGATCGACCGGCTCGGCCGAGTGCTCGAAACGATCGAGACCGAGGTCGACGGGCGGCGCTATCGGGTGAGGATATGGCTCGATTCCGCCCTTGGCCAAAAAAGCGCGAAACACAGCGCGCCAAAGCGGCGATCGCAACCGGTAGCAGTTGAACCCGACAGTCGAACCGTCACCGTACCGATGCAGGGCACGATCATGTCGGTAGCAGTTAGCGTCGGTGATCATGTGGAGATCAACGAGGTCATCTGCGTGCTCGAGGCGATGAAGATGGAAAATCCGATCCGATCCCGTGCAGCTGGAACCATTCGCGAGCTTCGCATCGCCGTCGGAGACACACTTGGACCAGGCGACATCGCGGCGGTCATCGAATGAGCGAGATGACCGATCGCCAAAAGCAGTCGATCATTTCCCGTATTGACAGCGCGCGTGATCTGCTGATTGGACTTTCCCATCAGATCCATGCCAATCCCGAACTCGCGTTTGAAGAGTTCAAGGCATCCACGTGGTGTGCAGATGCACTTGAGGCAGAGGGCTTTGCAGTCGAACGTGGGATCTGTGATCTCCCGACTGCCTTTCGCGCCACGATTGGCTCGGGAGCGCTCGTCATTGGCATCTGCTGTGAATACGACGCGCTTCCCGAAATTGGTCACGCGTGCGGACACAACATCATCGCTGCTGCGGCCGTCGGAACCGGAATTGCGATCGCCGAACTCGTCGACGAGCTCGACATCACGCTCGTCGTCCTTGGCACACCAGCAGAGGAGGGCGGCGGCGGAAAGATCCTCATGCTCGAGCGCGGAGGATTTGATCGATTGAACGCGTCGATGATGGTTCACCCATGGACCTCCGAGATGGCGGGAATGCCATGTCTCGCAGTCACGCATTTCGATGTGCACTATCTCGGTGTTGAGGCGCATGCCTCTGCCTATCCAGAGCGAGGTCGAAACGCTGCTGATGCGATCACGATCGCCCAGGTTTCGATCGGACTGCTCCGACAGCACGCGAACCCCGGTGACCAGATCCATGGCATCGTCACCAACGGTGGCGCGGCGCCAAACATCGTGCCGGCACACACCACCGCCAAGTACTACGCACGCTCTTTCACATTGGAAAAACTTGACGAGTGGCTTCCACGGGTGCATCGCTGCTTCGAGGCTGGCGCAATCGCGACGGAGACCTCAGTCGAATACGTCACCCATTCGCCTCCCTATTCCGAGTTCTTGATGGACGAACCGATGGCGAAGATCTATCGCGAGAACGCCGAAGCACTCGGACGCGCCTTTGCCCCTCCCGCGGAGCGTTTCGTCGCTGCCTCAACCGATATGGGAAACGTCTCACTCGTTATTCCTGCTATTCATCCCACGCTCGATATCGAAGCACTTCCTGCGGTCAATCATCAGGCGTCATTCGCTGCGCACTGCGTCTCCAAGAAGGCCGACCGCGCGCTGCTCGATGGCGCTATGGCAATGGCGATGACCGTGATCGATCTCTCAACAGGCCCAGCGCGTACACGTCTACTTGAGCGCAGCTACCAACATCACTCGCCCGAATAGACACTGACGGACAAAAACCGTTATTTGACATAAGTGCGCACAAATATTCGTCGGTCGGCGCTCTTGCCGATGGCACGAATCACGTTTGTTTGGCGTGCCGTTCTGTATTCGCGAGCGTCACCAGTCGGCTTGGCAATCACCCGTTTCACCACAGTTAGGGGCGCCTCGAACAGACATCACTTCGAGAACGCTGATCGAATCGTTGTTGCATCGCGTCTGGCGGGGTTCTCGACGAGCACCGACGCTCGTTCATACGAGGTGACAATGCGACGATTTCCTTGAACCCCAAGAGAGGGTGTCGTGTTCGACGAAATAATCGCAGCCCCTTGGCCTTGTGCTCGTCGTCGGGCTTTCACGTCGCGGAAGTGGGAATGGTCCACCCAGGCGAAGATCGTTCAGCGTTCCGGGAGATGGCCTGTGAGCCGGGGCCCACATTGCGACTCGTGTGCCTCTGAGCGACAGCGCCACAAAATCCAAGGGTGCCTAAGCCTGAATCCACCGCGTGGCTCCGGTGAGACGACTCTTGCATCCTGAGTTGTCGGTAGCTGGCGATGATGGCGATCTCTGACGTCACCCAGCCGATACGAGGGCGTGATCGTGCTACATGTTGTCGATGGTGTTCAA
>DATLTI010000329.1:0-3917 GCA_035533675.1 Acidimicrobiales bacterium
TGGCACGAGCGAGACAGGAATCGCATGTCCATCAAGTCCGGTCCAGACCCCGGTGCCACCCTTGTGATACTTCATGTCCCCTGAGCCATCGGTCGACAACGGGTCAAGGTTCTGTTCGAAATCAGCAAATATCTCACTGGCGGGTTTCCCGATGACATTTGCCAGAACGTTCAGGCGTCCACGATGCGACATTCCCAGCACTGCCTCGCCGACGCCACCCTGTGCGCTCGCGAGAAGAACTGTGTCGATAAATGGAATTGCCGAAGTACCGCCTTCAAGGCCAAATCGCTTCTGTCCGACGTATCGCGAGTGCAAGAACGTCTCAAACGTCTCTGCCTCATTGAGCCGCTCAAGGATGTATCGCTGTTCTTCTGGACTCAACGGTGCAGATCGCGTCTCAGCCTGATGGGAGATCCAGCGAACCTCGTCGCCACGTTGAATGTGCCTGTACTCAACGGTGATCGTTGTGCAATACGCGCTGCGAAGGATCCCGAGAATCTCTCTTAGCGTCGCAGAGGACTTGTCCCCAAGATCAGGACAGAGAAACACGCGATCGAGATCCCACGCACTCAGGCCATAAGTTGCGAGGTCAAGCTCTTCTGGCACCTCGGCTTCTGTGGCCGCAATGGGATTGATCGTCGCAATGCGATGTCCATGAACTCGATAAGCCTCAATCAAAGAGGCGACGGCAAGTTGTTTCTTGTTTGAAACAACGCCGGTATCTTTGGCTCCAACCTCTCCCGAATCTCGCGTGAGATGTACCGGAGTACCGGGCACACCGAGCGATGAAAAGACGTTCTCGTAAAATCCCCGTGATCCAACAAGGAACTCATCGACGTACTTCAAGAAGAGCCCGGACTCTGCGCCCTGGATGATTCGGTGGTCATAGGTCGACGTAAGCGTGACAACTTTGCCAACTCCAAGAGAAGCAAGAATCTCCGGATCAGTAGCGCGGTATTCAACGGGAAAATCAAGTGCCCCCACGCCGATGATCGCGCCCTGGCCCCTCATCAAACGAGGAACCGACTGGGTGGTCCCGAGCGTCCCGGGATTGGTGATCGTCATCGTGACACCGGAGAAGTCCTCAACGGCCAGCTTGTTGTTGCGCGCCTTCGCTACAAGCTCCTCGTAAGCATTGACAAATCCAGCAAAGTCGAACGTATCTGCCAACTTGATTGCCGGCACAAGCAGTAAACGACCGTTGGCGCGTTCAATATCGATCGCGATGCCAAGACCTACATGCTCGTGACGGATAACGCCAGGGGTCCCCTTGCCGTCGTAGTCTTCGACAAATGTGGCGTTCATTGAGGGGACGAGCTCGACCGCTTTGACCAACGCATACGCAATGAGATGCGTGAAGCTGATCTTCTTTCCTTTGGTCTTTGACAGGTAATCGTTGATGATGATGCGGTTGACCTCAAGAACCTTCGCCGGAGTGGGGTGCACGCTCGTGGCCGTAGGAACGCTGAGGCTCGCGACCATATTTTCAACAATGCGTGCAGCTGCACCGCGAAGAGGAGTGACCTCTTCATCTGATGTAACCGGTGCTGTTGCTGGAGGCTTCAGGGACAACTCCGCAACTTTGGTAGGAGGAGTCGTCGGCGCTGCTCCGAGTGCTACCGCGGGGAGCGCTCCATTTGCTCCATTGGAAGCATACGCACCGTTGGTTAGAACCGGTGGACTCGCAACCGCGGCAATCTCGCTGGTGGATATTTTTGCGGCCGGTTGCGTTACTTCGCCAGCAAAGTATGCACGCCAACTCTCGCTTACCGAAGAGGGATTTGTCAGAAACTCCTGATAGTTCTCTTCAACCAGCCACGCATTGACGCCAAGCTCGCTTGCGACCGCATCCGACGCCGTTGTCGGACCTTCTTGCTCAATCACAGCCCTGATCCTAACGAGATAGCGGTAAGGTCGCACATCATGGAAACACATTCACCGATGCTGAATCCAATGGCTATTCGACGACTCGTGGCGATCGCCTCAGTCGCCTGTGTCGCGGGAATGATCGTCTCGGCTGCGCTCAAACACCTCGGTGGGGTGATCGCCTTCGGGTGCCTTTCAACCGGGGCAATCGTGACTCTGGTGGCGGTCATCGCCTCACAGCCCGAACCACGGATTGCCCCAGATACCTTGGCCCCGATCGATGCTGACCAAGCGGTTCTCGTCGAGTCGCTCGCAATCGAGACAATCTCCGAGGGAGCAAGCGAGTCAACCGTCCGGAGACTTATCGGCGCAGCCGTTGCGCTTGGCCGGTCATTCACGAGACCGGACTAAGCCGCGATGCGCATCGCGGTCAGCGGATCTCGGGGTTTTCTTGGATCTGCTCTCGTCAACGTTCTCAGGAACGACGGACATGAGATTCATCCAATAGTCCGTCATGCTCCCCGCCAAGGTGAGATCGGAATCGACCTTGTCAAACACTCGCTTGATTGTTCCCAGATTGAGAGACAGAGCATCGGCGCTGTCGACATTGTCTACAACCTTGCTGGAGAGTCGCTGACTCCAGGAAGGTGGAATTCGAAAAAACGCGAGGAGATTCGTTCGAGTCGGATCAGTTCAACCGATGTGATTGCACGGGCAATCGCAATGACGCCAGAGACTCCGAACGTGCTTGTGAACATGAGCGCAAGCGGCTACTACGGCAGCCGTGGTGATGAGATCCTCACCGAGCAGAGCGCTGCTGGCGAGGGGTTTCTTGCAGAGCTCTGTCGCGCATGGGAGTCCGCAACGGCACCAGCACGCGCGGTTGGGGTACGAGTAGTGCATGCCCGGACCGGAATCGTCATCGGCAAAGATGGCGGAATACTCAAAACAGTCACGCCGCTGTTTCGTCTCGGACTTGGCGGGAGACTCGGAGGCGGGTCTCAATGGATGAGCCCGATCTCGCTGGCCGATGAAATCCGGGCCCTGATCTTTGTCGCGATGAACGAAGAGATGCATGGGCCATGCAATTTCACCTCACCAATTCCGATTACCAATTCAGAGTTCACCCAAGCACTTGGGTCCGCGTTGCACCGCCCGACGCTGCTTCGCGTGCCTGAGATCGGCCTCCGTCTGGCGCTCGGAAACCGGGTCACCAATGAAATGGTGCTCGCCAGCCAGCGGATTATCCCTTCCCGACTGCAATCGGCAGGCTTTGAGTTTCGCCAGCCACACATCTATGAGGCGATCGGGGCGTCTCTCTAGCCGAGGTTTGCTCCGTTGTGCCTGACGTGGTCATTGACCTCGTAATAGGCATCGATGGACTCTCCGGCGTCTCCCCAAAATCCCGCGAGAACGTCGTATTCCATCATCCCGGCCTCGACGTAATAGTTGTTTACGTCGGTGATTTCGAGCTCGCCTCGACCAGATGGGAAGAGGTTTGAGATCACCGAGTACACCGTCGGGTCATAGCAATAGACGCCCGTGACGCAAAAGCTCGACGGAGGGTTCTCCGGCTTCTCGACAATACGGACAACCTTTCCGTCGCGGAGTTCGGGTACTCCGAGATGGCGAAGGTGCGATGGCTCTTCAATGTGAGAGAGCACGATCCTCGCACCTTTGGGTTGTTCCATGAACGCCTCAATGGTCGGCTTGATTGTCTGACCAAAGATGTTGTCCGCAAGCATCACAAGCACGCGGTCATCGCCAACAAAACGCTCGGTCAACCCGAGCGCCTCTGCAATGCCTCCAGGACGGTCCTGGTAGGCGTAACAGAGGAGGTCGACGTTGTGGTCGTGCCCGTTTGACAACAGACGCAGGAACTCTCCGGCGTGAGTTCCTCCAGTGACCAGCATGATCTCGCTGATTCCAGCCTTGACCAGAGCCTCGATCCCATAGGAGATCATCGGGCGGTCGTTGATCGGAAGAAGATGCTTGTTGGTGATTCGGGTCAATGGATAGAGTCGGCTCCCGGTGCCCCCGGCAAGAAGCAC
>DATLTI010000330.1:0-7246 GCA_035533675.1 Acidimicrobiales bacterium
GCGGCAAACACGCTGCGCCAGTTGATGATTCAAGTTGCCGTCATCGTCGGTCCAGCGATCAGCGGTCTGCTCCTCGCCCCTATCGGTGTAGCCGGTGTTTACTGGCTCAATACCGGCGCCTTCGCGCTCACTGCGCTTGCCGTCACGACACTCAATGCATCACCGCCAGTTGGTGGTGGCACGCGCTTTGGCTGGTCATCGGTCTCTGAGGGCTTTGCGTTCTTGCGTGGCCGCCAGGCCCTACAGGCCTGTTTCGTCGCAGACCTGAATGCGACGATTCTTGGAATGCCGACCTCGCTTTTTCCTGCCCTTGGTCTGATCCACTTCCACGGAGGACCAAGCGCGGTCGGCTTTCTCTACACCGCGCCCGGTGTTGGCGCACTGGTCGCAACCGTGATCTCAGGATGGACCAACCACGTTCGTCGCCCTGGCCGCGCGGTGGTGATCGCGATCACGATCTGGGCTATCGCGATCACCGCGTTTGGACTGGTCCCTGACCTCGCGCTCGCGCTTGTGTTTCTCGGTGTCGCAGGTGCCGCTGATGTCATCTCGGCTGTCTTTCGTGGCGCGATCGTGCAGCTCGAAGCGCCCGATGAACTCCGTGGTCGGATATCGGCTATCCAACTAGCTGTCGTCAGTAGTGGTCCGCGCCTTGGCAACCTCGAGGCAGGTGGTGTTGCGCAGGCGTTTTCTGCTCAGATATCTGTCGTCAGCGGCGGACTCGGAGCGCTGTTTGGCATCTTTGTCATCTCGAGGCTCATGCCCCGGTTTCTGAGTTACGAAATCTCGCAGACAGAGAGCGATGTCAGCTCAATAGAGACCGGCTAGAAAACACCTATCTCTGGTCGTTCTCACGAACTGACCGACGGGTCAACCCTTCGGGGTGAGATCGGGCTCGACCTGATCGATCTTTGGTCCAAATCCCCTGCGGTAGACCATCAGCGTCCGGCGGAAGGTGATCACCACGGTTCCCTGTTGATTGAACCCGGTCGTTGCCACCGTGAGAATGCCGACCTGTTTTCGCGAGTTGCTGGGGCGCAGGGAGACGACCTCTGATTGGGAGTAAATGGTGTCTCCTGCAAAGACGGGAGCGGGAAGCCGGACCTCGTCCCAACCGAGATTTGCAAAGACGTTCTGGCTGACATCGGTGACACTTTGACCGGTCACGAGTGCGAGCGTGAACGTCGAATCGACAAGGGGTCGCTTGAACTCGGTCTGTGATGCATAGTGATGATCAAAGTGCACCGGCGCGGTGTTCTGGCTCAGCAGTGTCATCCAGATGTTATCCGTATCGGTAATCGTCCGACCAAGTGGATGGCGGTAGATGTCTCCGATGGCGAAATCCTCGAAATAGCGTCCGCGCCAGCCCGGTACAACACGCGAACCACCATCACCTGTTTGGTCGTTCTCCATCATCTGCTCCTTCGTCACCTCTGCCTTTTCAGCGTAGGCGCTGCGGATCAGTTCACACCGCGAATCTGGCTGGCGCTTTGTTGGTCGTGCACGCGCGTTTTGATGTCATCGCATCGTCGTCTTCTTTGATCAGTGGAAGTTTCGACTGCGTATTGCTATCGAACCAAGATCGAGTGCCTCAACCCACTCGGCAATGACGTTGACGACCATGTCTGCTCGTTCGAGACGACCGCGCACGATCACCGCCGGACAACAAAGCTCGTTTCGATAACGCAGCCAAAGTCCAGGAGAACAGACAATGTTGACAAGCCCGCTCTCGTCTTCAAGGTTCAAGAACACCATTCCCCCTGCCGTGCCCGGTCTTTGCCGATGGGTGATCACTCCGGCGACCATGACGCGACCGATCTCGACATCGGCGAGTGCGCTGATCAAAAGGACCGATCGAGTCCTGAGCATCTGGCGAAGATGCACGAGAGGATGCCCATCTGGGGTGATGCCAGTCGTCGCAAGGTCCGCGATGCTGAGCTCTTGCGCGGTCATCGGTGAGAGCGAGGGAGGTTGGGCTCCAGACTGGGTGTAGGGAAGACGGTCCGCACCTGGCGTGGCGAGCGCCCCAAGTGACCAGATGCTCTCGCGGCGCTGGAAGGCGCCAGGGGATGGTTCTTCTCGGCCAAAGGGTCCGATTCCCTCACAGGCGCCCGCTGCTCCAAGTGTCTCGAGCTGCGCGGCGCTCGCCCGGGATCGTCGCGCAAGATCATCGAGGCTCATATAGGGACGGCCCTCGGCGATGCGTCTTGCGAGATCGCGCCCGATGCCGCGTATCGCTCCAAGTCCAAGGCGCACCGCACAAAGGTGTGCTGCTGCAGGGTCTTTGACGAGCGAAGCCTCTTGCTGGGAGTGATTGACATGTGCGCGATGCACAACGACCCCATGCCGCATTGCATCGCCAACGAGTGACTGTGGTGACCAGAACCCCATCGGCTGCGCGTTGAGCAACCCAGCCAGAAAGACCTCGGGATAGTGCAGCTTCAACCACGCAGAGGCATAGACGAGATAGGCAAACGAGACGGCATGAGATTCAGGAAACCCGTAATTCGCAAACGCTGCAAGCTGTTCAAAGATGCGCTCGGCGACCTCGGCGCTCACCCCTCTTTCAAACATCCCCTCATAGAGACGCTGCTGGATCTTCTGCATCCGCTGGGCCGACCGCTTTGAACCCATTGCCTGGCGAAGTTGATCAGCCTCGGTCGCGCTAAAGCCGGCAACATCGATCGCGATCTGCATCAGCTGCTCCTGAAAGAGTGGAACCCCAAGGGTCTTCTTGAGTGATCGCTCAAGTAGCGGATGCAGATAGGTGACCCTCTCTTTGCCTGCACGACGCCGGAGATAGGGATGGACAGACCCTCCCTGGATGGGTCCTGGACGGATCAGTGCGACCTCGACGACAAGGTCATAGAAACACATTGGCCTGAGACGGGGCAATGTCGCCATCTGTGCCCGACTCTCGACCTGGAAGACACCCATGGAGTCTCCGCTCGTCAACATTGCATAGACCGCATCGTCTTGTTCAATCAGTGCAAGATCGATCTGTGTGCCATCAAAACCGGCAAGTAGATCGATCATGCGATGCAGCGCCTCGAGCATGCCAAGTCCAAGAAGGTCAAACTTCACCAGTCCGATCTCGGCGCAGTCATCCTTGTCCCACTGCAACACAGAACGTCCCTCTCGGCGCGCCCACTCCACCGGACAGACCTCGATAACCGGACGATCGCAGATCACCATGCCACCCGAGTGAATGCCGAGATGACGCGGGGCACCAAGAAGCTCATGTACAAACCTGGTCACCTCGGCAGGAACATCCTTAAAGGGATCCTGACCACTCTCTGATTGACCAAGGTGACGCGAGCCATAACTCGCGACCTCCTTTGACCACTGATGCACCCTTGACTCTTCATAACCAAGTGCGCGTCCGACGTCACGTATTGCAGAGCGTGTGCGATAGGTAATGACATTTGCTACCTGCGCTGCATGCTCTCGGTCATATCGCTCGTAGACATACGCGATCACCTCGTCGCGTCGACTCGACTCAATATCAAGATCGATATCAGGAGGACCCTCGCGCGCTGCTGAGAGAAAACGCTCAAAGAGCAGTCCAAGACCGACCGCATCGACGTTGGTGATGCCAAGCGCGTAACAGACCGCGGAATTTGCCGCTGACCCGCGACCCTGACAGTAGATATTCGATTGCCGGCAAAATTCAACGATGTCATAGACGACGAGGAAATATCCCGAAAAGTCAAGCTGGTTGATGATCTCAAGCTCGCGGTCTATCTGTCTCCACGCCCCGAGAACGCGCTCGTGATCGCGCATCCCATAACGGACGAGGGCTCCCGCATAGGCAAGGTCACGCAGGTATCGACCCTCGTTGCTTCCCTCGGGGACAGGGAACGGTGGGAGCCCAGGAGCAACACAGGAAAAATCAAAGGCACAGCTCTCTCCGATTTCAACCGTTGTCTCAAGCGCACCTGGATAGCGCGCAAAACGACGCTCCTGTTCGGCGGAGGAACGCAACGTCTGGCCCGCCCACGCAGGAAGCCATCCGGCGATCTCTTCAAGGGTCTTCTTCGAACGCACGGCGCTCAGTACGCTCGCGAGTGGATAATCCCTTGACGTTGCATAGTGCGCGTTCGCGGTTGCAATGATTGCGACACGTGCACGCGCGGCAATCTCTGCCAACGCGTCATTGCGAGCGCTATCAAGCGGCGAACCATGATCGAAGAGCTCCATGAAAACCCGGTCTCTCCCAAAGCACGCAATAAGTTGATCGAGCGCTCGCGCTGCGAATCGCGGTCCGCCCTCTTCGAGTGCCCAACGCACACTTGCATGTCGACAGCCCGTGAGCACAACCCAGTTCCCATGATGTGACGATCCAAGCTCTTCGAGCGAAAAGACTGGCTGGCCCTTCTTGGAGCCGCGCAGGTGCGCGCGCCCGATTGCCGCCGAGAGCGTCGCGTATCCAGTGGCGCCCTCTGCGAGAACAACGAGATGATGCGCCTGTGGATCTATCGCTCCAGCGCGCTCGCCCAGCTCGGAACCTGGCGCAACCGGGAGACTCAGCTCTGCACCAAAGATGGCGGGGAGCCCAACCTCGCGTGCGGCCGTTGCAAATCGGACCGCTCCGTACATCCCGTTGTGATCGGTCAGCGCGAGACCGGCGAGACCAAGACGCACTGCCTCATCAACAAGAGTTTCAGGATCAGAGGCTCCGTCAAGAAAACTGAAATTGGAGTGACAGTGCAGCTCGACATAGGGAACCCCCTCTGGCCGCGAGCGCGCGCGAATGAGATCCGCAACACCAGCCAGCAGGGCGCTCGCATCGGCCTTATTCGCGCCGCCCCCTCGCCCGGCGAGACGGCGCTCAAGCTCTGACCAGGGGATAACAGGGTTGAACGAGGGCATGGACCAAAGATAATCGAACATATGTTCGATTATCTAGAGCAAATATCCCCGGTGTTTCGGCTGAGATGAATGCTCCAGACAGCTCGGCTCAGTCATATTCCCCCTCGAGGTGCCACCTGCCCCGGGCGCACAAGACGAGGAGTGCCCGCTCATCATGAAGTAAAAGCTGGAGCCGCGCGCGCCGCGTTGCGCGGCGGGGATCCCACCACAACTCCTCACTTGGCCAGGGTCCGCTCCAGCCCCTGACCTCAAAAGCACGCCCCTGGCCAAAGACAACCCGCGCGGGCGTTCCATGAAGAATCCCGCGACGGTCGACACTGACTTTTGTCCCATCGATATCGACAAGGGCGATCTCGGGAAGCTCGGGATAGACAAGGGCTGGGCTTGGAAGGGGCAGTTGGCCAGGCCAGGGCATGGTCGACCTCTTCATCTGACGCTGGCTCGGCTCACCAAAGGCAAAATAGGAGACCCGCTCGATCGGGCCGCGTCCACCGTCGAGTCGTGCCTGCATCACCATGTTCTGGCCGAGCATCCCCTCGAGGCGTACGCAAATCCGCGCTATGTCATCATCATCACGTACTTGATCCCAGAACCCGAGCTGACTCCCCTGTGCATCAATGACCTCATGCGCGCGAAGCGAGAGCGCGCTCACGCCGAGCGCACTGGAGGACTCGTCCAAATTCATCTGGCTCTCTCCACCCATCCACGAAGAGAGCTGCCAGCGCATGCGTTCTGTCAAAGAACGCGCATCCCAGCCATGACCACGTTGCCAAAGACGCGTATCTGTTCGCGCATCGCTCCTGATGACACTGAGTTCACAGATCGTGCAACATAGGCCACGCTCGCGAAGCAGTGCACTGAACGCCTCGCTCAATGTGGCTGCATGCTCAAGAAGGATCTCTATCTCGGCAATCGGTTCATCAAAATGCTCGAGCTCGACGATCTCCTCATCGTTGTTGTAGTTCATGTGCCAAACCAGCTCGCGCGCACAGGCGCGCTGTTGCGCGAAAAATCCCTGCATGCCAAAACGTTCCAGAACATCATTTTCCCGAAGTTGCGCGAACGCGCCGAGAGTTCGGATACCAAGGCGTTCAAGCAGCCCGCTCAACTCAGGCTCATCGATCAGGCCAACAGGAAGATCCGCCAGGAAAGTTGCCGTCTCCCCCGGAGCTACGATCACCCCGTCACGGGCGGCAAGCGTTGCACCAAATGATCCCTCTGCAATGCCGATCTCCCAATCGCAGTGATCTCCTTGACTTTCCAGAAGATCGCGTATGGTCTGGTCAATCACGCGAACCAGCGCGCGCTCACCACCGAAATACCGGGCAGGACCACGGGTAGGGACCGCCATCCACCCGGGCTCGCGCACAATCAGGTTTGGTGCCAGCTCATGGATCTTTTGAACGATGGGAGTAAAAGCATGGAACTCGGCTGCTCTGTCTCTTGAAAAGCGCGCGAGATCTGGAGCATGTCTCTCCGCCTCCCTGATGTGCTGTCCGATCAACACGCCGTGTTCACGTGCATGCGAAGAGGCAGCGAGCACGCGACCGTTCTCTATGACAACTGCTGCAAGGCCAGTAGCGATCGCGTGGGCAACGATCGGCCAATGAGGAAAGACAACCACCAGCATGCGCTCGGGCAGTTTGTCCTCTTTGCGAATCGATCTACTGTTCATCTACCCAACGCCATGCAGTCCGACACCATCCAGTCCGACGCCGCGTTGTTCATCAAGGGATCGGTCATTCTCGGACTGATCAATGCCATGCAATCCGACGTGTATGGATGGGTGGCGTTGTTCATCAGGCGAGAGATGAAGAACGCCACCCGGGAAGATGAGTTCATGTACCTCGCGCTCCCGAGAGCCGCGTCGATGCGCGACCTCAACGCGTAACTGACGGCTTGAAAGATGCCCCTCTCCGTGTCCAATACCAACAGAGGTGCTTTTTGTGATCTCAATCAGGGTGTCGGGAACCTCTGGCCAATGACGTTGGCTCGCGACAGACCAAGATGAGCTAGCACGCGTAGTGGCGGGTGGAGCAAGAACCACCAGCACGCAGTGATACTCACGCGCGCGACGTTGCAGACGTCTGGCGTCATGGACACTGACTGGTCGATCACTGCCAAGAAGAACGAGCGAACAGGCCTCCATCAGAATCGATGCTGTGCCTGCTACCCGTTCAACCGGATGAGGAATCACCACAAGATGCTCAAGCGCGACTCCGAGTTCTGTCGCACTCAGAAGACTTGCCCGAGAGAGGTTGAGCATGCCGACCCAGCGCCTGTCACGCGTCGGTCCAGCACACAATCCGAACGCGAGTGAGGTCATCCCCTGACCCTGCACACCACCGATCAGTACCGTGTTGCCACACCGCAG
>DATLTI010000331.1:0-1823 GCA_035533675.1 Acidimicrobiales bacterium
ATATTGCTCATCTGAACGGCCCAGGAGGACGGACATGACTACGCCAGATACACAGCCGCGACCACAGAGCGGTGCAGGCCCTGCGTCGCGCATTCGTCTTGGAAGTGCTCCGGACTCCTGGGGGGTGTGGTTTGCCGACGACTCTTCACAGATGCCGTGGGAGCAATTCCTCGATGAGTTGGTCGAGGCGGATTATCGCTGGATTGAACTTGGTCCTCACGGATATCTTCCGACCGACCCGGCGCGTCTGCGCGATGAAGTCGGAAAGCGGGGTCTTCGCGTATCGGGCGGTGGAGTCGAAGGCGCTTTGCATAGCGAAGGCAATTACGAGCACGATCTTGGAGAGGCGCGCAAAGTTGCCTCGCTGCTTGAGGCTACTGGTGGCAAATATCTCGTCTACCTTCCTCGCATGTATCGCAACCTGGCCGGTGATTTTCTCGAGTCCGCCGCGCTTGAGCCAGAGGATTGGAATCGCCTTGTGACTCGAGTCTCTGAAGTAGGCAAGATTGTCCGCGACGAGTTCGGAATCTCCCTTGTCTTTCATCCTCACGCTGACAGCCACGTGTGTACTCAGGAGCAGGTTGAACGATTTCTTCATGAAACTGACCCCACTTCGGTATCGCTCTGTCTCGATACCGGGCATATCTCCTACGGTGGTGGCGACAATCTTGAGTTGATTCGCGAGTTCCCGGACAGGATTGGCTACGTGCACTTGAAGCAGGTCGAACCAACGATCCTCGACAAAGTGCGCGCCGAGGGTCTGTCTTTTTCGGAGGCGGTCCGTCTTGACATCGCCTGCGAGCCGCCCAGGGGTATTCCAAAGATGGAGCCTCTGGTCGCAGCGCTTGAAGCGCTCAATGTCGACTTGTTCGCGATTGTTGAACAGGACATGTACCCATGCGAACCGAGCAGGCCACTTCCTATCGCGACGCGTACGCGAAAGTACTACGGAAGTTGCGGCCTCGGCCCAGGCATACTTGAGGGCAAACACGCGAGATGACGGTCCGTGTGGGAGTTATTGGAACCGGAAGCATCGGCAGCGATCACGTCCGTAGGCTGTCTTCGGAGGTTGACGGGTCAACGGTCACCGCGCTGTATGACATCGATATTGAACGAGCTAGTTCAATTGCGACATCTGTTGGAGCTGTCGCCTTCGACGGACCGATCGACGTGATCAAGAGCTCTTTGGTCGATGCTGTGTTGATTGCCACCCCGGGAGAGACGCATGCCGAGCTCACTCGCGCCTGCATTGAGATCGGGAAACCAGTCTTCTGTGAGAAGCCGCTCGCTCCTACGACCGAGGAATGTCTTGACATCCTCAAGGCTGAAATGGCCTTTGGGAGTCGTCTCGTCCAGGTCGGCTTCATGCGTCGCTATGACCGCGCGTATCAATCGATGAAAAAGGCGATAGATGACAATGACATCGGTGACGTGTTGTTATTGCATTGTCTTCATCGCAACGTCTCCTCACCGTCGACGTACACGAGTTCCATGCCCTTTACCGATTCGGTGATTCATGAAATTGATACCAGTAGATGGCTGGTCGGCGAAGAGCTTGTCGCTGCCACGGTAGTAGGGGTGAAAAAGAGCTCGTACGCTCCAGAGCATCTTCTGGATCCGCAGCTTGTTCTCTTGGAATGCGCGTCAGGTATCGTCATCGATGTCGAAGTGTTTGTGAACTGCCAGTATGGATATGACGTGCGATGTGAGGTCGTTGGCGAACTCGGGGTCGTGTCACTTGATCCGCCGCAGTCCACCGCGACAATGATGACGCGCGACCATGCCGGCGGAGTGCCACCAGACTGGAAGGTGCGTTTTGGAGA
>DATLTI010000332.1:0-3655 GCA_035533675.1 Acidimicrobiales bacterium
CGAAGCCTGTTGGTCAGAAAACGCGCGTTGCCGCGTCCTCCCCTGCCACCCTCGGCAGCGAGCAGTCGATCTCCTGCGATCGCCAAATCAGCAAGTACCGCACCATCGAGAGTGTGTACGACGGTGCCCTCGGGAACATAGGTAACCGTGTGCTCACCGCTTTTTCCAAAACGCTTTCCGCCAGAGCCATGCACTCCGTTTTCTGCTCGCCGGTGTGGATGGTCACGAAATCCAAGCAACGAGACAACGTTCGTAGAGGCCTCAAGGTAGACGTCGCCACCGTTGCCTCCGTCGCCTCCATCTGGTCCACCGCGAGAGACATGCGCCTCTCGTCGAAAGGCCACCGCGCCGGCTCCGCCGTCGCCTGCCTTTACATGGACCTGCGCCTCGTCAATGAAGCTTGCCATTGTTTCCTCAACTCAAAAAATGATGCCAAGCCGGCATCGCAGATACCTGCCGTATGACCGCTTGGTCAGCACAGGTGATGACCCCGCACGATCTCGTGCAGAGAGAAGTTGGGACTCTTAGCCCTCGACGGGGAGGACATCGACAAGTCGACGTCCACGTCGCTCGCCAAAGCGAACCTTGCCATGCGAGGTCGCAAACAGCGAGTCGTCACCGGCGCGCTGCACGTTCTGTCCGGGGTGAAAATGCGTACCGCGCTGACGCACGATGATCGAACCCGCCGTCACCAGCATGCCATCGGAGGCCTTGACACCGAGACGCTGTGCGTTTGAATCGCGACCGTTTCGCGTCGAACCGCCACCCTTGGTCTTTGACATCTCGTCCTCCTACGCCTTTGCTTTCGCGGCGGTCTTCGTCTTTGCGATCTTGGTGATCTCAACGGTTGAATAATGCTGACGGTGTCCATAGCGACGACGTCCGCGAGCCTTTGCCTTGTAGGTGAAGCCGGTGATCTTGGGTCCCTTGGACTCACCCACCACACGACCTGCGACGACAGCCTTTGCAAGATCGGCGGGCAGGGAGACAACGCCTGACTCATCGACGAGCAAAACGGGCGCGAAATTCACCTCTTCGCCAGTTGCCGCTGCAAGCAGCTCGACTTCGATACGCGAGCCAACCTCGACACGCTCTTGCTTTCCACCTGTTGCGATCACGGCATACATAAGACGGACAGTCTACCCACGGAATGGGTGCTCCGTTTTCACTGTTGGTCGACCGAGGGGGGCCTTTTCGACAGATACGGGCGCTCGAGATGATCGCTGGGACCAAGCCTCACCTATTCATCTTGCCAGAGGTGCCAAGAGCGCGATGTCGCTCGCCACGGCCTCTGCACGTTGCTGGTCCACCCCTGCCTGTTGGGCAAAATTGGGCCAGTCACGCACTGCCTCTTGAACCTGAGCGACGATGTCGCGCCAGCCAGGAACCATAAAACGGTCCGCAACTTCAGCGATGTCAAGCATCGTGATATCAGCAAATTTGCCGTTGACTGACATCTGATGCCGGTTCGCCCACCTACCCTGCGCGTTGTACGAGTGCGTCACGTCGTACGCGGGAGCGAGTCCCCAGCTCCCGTCTCTTGTCATCAAGAAGGAGAAGTTCTTGGTGTGATCATCGAAGTTGGCTGCCAAGAGGTTGAAGACCATGCGACGAAATCCCTCCTCGAGAGCTTCGTCACCAAGACCAAGTCGATCTATGACCTGCAGATACTGGGCATATGAGTGGGCACCTGGTTGGCGATAATCAAGGTGGCCCATCGCGCAGAGCGTCTGGATATGAACCTTGTCGTCAGCGATCCGATCAAACCGGCGAGTCATGAAATGTGCTCGCCCGCTCTCTTCGCGAAGCCGGCAATCGGACATCGCGATCCCTGCCGAGCGAGCCATCAGGTGATACGCGTACTCGATCCTGCCATATCCATAGCCATGACCTGGCTGCACTGTGTCGACGAGATCGAGCTTTATCAGCCACTGCTCGAACCCGGCGGGTGCATCCACCTGTCCCGAGCGCACCTCATTGGTCGCCGGGTTCCAGGCGATGACGGCCTTCGCGCGCGCACCGCCAGCTGATGTACCCACCTGGATCAGGTGAGTGAGCGCGATCTGTGTATCCTCATCTCCGTCAAAACGACCGCGCAAGGCCGAGCGCGCCGCTATGACCAGCTCAGAGATCTCGACCGCTGTTGCCTTTTGTGTGAGGTCCCCTCTCGCTGGACGATATTCAAGTGCGCCAATGCCACGCCTGCCGAGGTAGGCGAGACGATCGAGCGAGGTGACTTCGTTGGCCTGCACGCCCTGTCGTGCAAGCTCGGCATCGACCAGTGCGTTTCCAAAGTCATCGGGAAGACTGTCCGCGAACACCGCCGGCAGACGGCGGAAGGTCTCTACCGACAGCGTCGGAAAGGTCCACACCCGCCTGCCCGCTGGCACCTGCAAAGGAGCAATCTCAAGGTTTTGGGAGAGAAATTCGAGGCTGTATTCGAAGGCACAGAGGTTGCTCTTGTCGTCAAAGACAATCGCGCCCACCGTCATGTTCCAGATACGGACCTCGATGACCCCAACGGGCTGATAGGCCATCAGTTGATCGTCTTGGTGCCAGACAGCGCTGAAAGACGAGGGTCATTCTTTGGCACCCTGACATTCCGTTTCGTCTCAGCCCGACGAACCCGCTGGCGAACCGTCAAAGGATCGCCCCGGCGAGCCTGACGGAGCGCGGCCATCGGACTCACCGTGGTCTGGGGGGCGAGCGTCTCGAACCAATCCGTACGCCCGAGTGCGCGCACGACCTTGATCAGCGTCTTGAGACTTGATCCCCTGCCATTCTCTAGGTTCGCCAGCGCTGCGAGTGAGACGTCCGCCTTTTTCGCCAATGTCGCCTGGTCAAAGCCCTGGGCGATCCGCGCCCGTCGGAGCTGGCCGCCGAGCTGTTGCTCCTCATCGTGAACCGTGAGAATCCCTTTAACAACCACTATTCACCTCTTTAAGAAGAAATCTCCAGTTAACTTCTCAAATTATAGTGGTTAACGGGAATCAACTGACGCTATTGATCCCGTTAACTACTTGAATAGCAAGTTTTAGTGTGAAAAATCTTCTTAACCATGGGATCTCAACCGTTAAAAGGGAATTCACTGACCGTGCCCCGCCAGGGTCGACCCGTCACCGAGAGCCCCGGCGATGCCCAGCGGCGGGTATTTTCGGGTTCGACCTGCAACGATCAGACGAGATCTCCAGAGAACACAAGGCCCCGGCCCTCGCACATCGGGCAGGTATCTGAGAGCGACTCGACAAGTCCGACGCCGACGCGCTTTCTCGTCATTTCGACAAGTCCCAGTTCAGAGATATCAAAACACTGCGTCGGCGTCTTGTCTCGACTGAGTGCTGCCCGTAGCGTCGAAAGCACCTCTTGGCGGTTCACCTTGATCTCCATATCGATGAAGTCAATGACAATGATTCCACCGATGTCTCTCAACCTGAGCTGTCGGGCAATCTCCTCGGCAGCTTCGAGGTTGTTGCGAAACACCGTCTCTTCGAGGTTTGATGAGCCGACGTTCTTTCCGGTGTTGACATCAATCACCGTCAGCGCCTCGGTCCGTTCGATGATCAGGGATCCACCAGAGGCGAGCCATACCTTGCGATCAAGCGCCTTGTGGAGCTGTTCATGGACGTGATGACGCTCAAAGATCGGAAGTGCCTCG
>DATLTI010000333.1:0-6415 GCA_035533675.1 Acidimicrobiales bacterium
CAGGCACCATTGGGCCAAAGAGGCTCTTCCAGTCAGCGAACGGGCTCGAGAAGACGACCTTGACGTACTTGCCGTGACCGGTGACGGACTTGATCTGGCTGTAACCACCTGTTGAAGCGTCGTCGTACGGCTTTCCGCCGATGTCCGTGTACTTCTTGAGGCCACTCTGGGCCTGCCAGTTGTAGATGAAGTCGGCAACGGTGATCGGGACCCCGTCAGACCACTTTGCGTTGGGGTTGATCTGGTAGACGATCGTCTGAGGCTTTGTGCTGGTCTGTTTTACACTGGTCAAAAGATCAGTGTTGACCACCAATGCGAGCTTGTTCGTCGTAATAAAGGTCTCGGGCCAGACATTCTCAATGATCTGAGCGAGGTCAAAGTTGTTGTCTGCCGAGGTAAGGACATTGAACCCTGCGAATGTTTCGTCCATAGCAACATTGACGACACTCGAACTCGCGCTCTTGGCAACGAGATGGGATTTAGTCGTAGCTCCAGCGGTTGCCACTGCACTCAGTGTCATCGCGAGCGCAGTCACACCCGCTGCCACAAATGCGGCTCCGGCCCGGAGCCTGCCGTGTCTGCCGATACCTTCCATGTAGGCCTCCTATCTTCGTGGGTTCATCTTCCTCAGCAAACCCGAGGAGCTTGCAACCTCAGTAAGTTTCAACAGCGTATCGCGTGCCATCTCCCAATATGACTTTTCTGTGACGAGCGCAAAAGCTACCTTTTGTCCGCTCTATCCGGGCCTTTTTTCTTGCTGGACTCTTCGATCAGCGGCTAGTATGGGTGCGTACGTGAAACGGGTTCCGTGAGGCCCGTACGGACATGGAGGAACCGTGATTGAGGGTGCGCGCCAGCATGCACGTCCCTCTCGACGTTCCTTTTCTCCTCGCTCTGTCGTGATGAATCCTGAGGATCTCCGACGCGCGCTCGTGCGGATCGCGCACGAAATCGTTGAGCGCAATCACGGCACGGACATGCTTGTTGTAGTCGGACTCCAGACCGGTGGAGCCCCATTTGCACGACGGCTCGCTGAACATTTGCGCGAGATCAGCGGGAATGCGATTCCCCTCGGCCTGCTCGATGTGGCGCTCTATCGTGATGACATCGGTACTCGCCCCGTGATCGCGCATTCGCTCACCGAGATACCGGTCGATCTCAGCGATCGCGTCGTCATCATCGTCGACGATGTCCTATTCACCGGTCGTACTGTTCGCGCCGCGCTCGACGCCCTTGCGGACTATGGACGAGCGCGCGCGGTTCAGCTTGCCGTGATCGTCGATCGCGGTCACCGAGAGCTTCCGATACGCCCGGACTATGTCGGTAAGAACCTTCCGACGCGACTCGATGAAACGGTCAAGGTGAGTGAGGAGGGTGTGGTGATTGGCGAGTTTGAAATCGCGGAAGGCACCACTGCCTCTGAGATGAGCGAAGGTAGTTCGTGATGATCGACGAGATGTTGGTCCGACGCAATCTGTTGTCGATCGAAGACCTCGGGCGCGAGGGCATCCTCGAGATTCTTCGCGAGTCCGAGACCTTCGTGGAGGTCGCATCGCGGCGCATGCCAAAGGTGCCTGCGCTTCGGGGCAAGACCATCGCGATCGCGTTTTTCGAAAAGTCCACACGCACGAGACTCTCATTTGAAATGGCCGCGAAGCGGCTCAGCGCAGACACGCTGACGATTGACATTTCGGCCTCTTCGATGTCAAAGGGTGAATCGCTTCGTGACACGCTCGAGACGATCGACGCGCTTGGAGTCGACGCGATCGTTATGCGCCACCAGTCCTCTGGCGCTGCAGTGCTTGCGAGCAAGTGGGTTCAAGCGAGCGTCGTCAATGCCGGTGACGGACAACACGAGCACCCGACTCAGGCCCTGCTTGACGCGTTCACTTTGCGCGAGGCGATCCGCCGCTTTCAAGCAGCCTCTGTCGAGGACCTGAGCAGTTGTCGCGTGACAATTGTTGGAGACGTCCGCCATTCGCGAGTCGCCCGTTCGAATGTATTGGCTCTCTCCGCGCTCGGTGCACGCATCACGCTTGTCGCGCCGCGCGAACTGCTCCCCGTGAGCGTCGAGGACTGGCCAATCGAAGCGGTCACCGAAGAGATTGATTCGGTGCTCCCAGGCACAGACGCCTGTTATGTGTTGCGCATCCAGCACGAACGGATGGTCGATGCGGGACTTTCTGACCTCGGAGAGTACCGACGCAACTTTGGTCTCACGATCGAACGTGCACAGAGGCTCGCGCCTCACGCATTGATCATGCATCCCGGTCCGCTCAACCGAGGCGTTGAGATCGACTCCCAGGTTGCAGATGGGCCGAACTCGCTGATTCGCGCCCAGGTGCGCAACGGTGTCCCTGTACGCATGGCAGTTCTGTTTCATCTGCTCGGAACGTCGCGCAACGCTGTCGAAGAGATTGATGACGGTCGTGGCTGATCCCCAGGAGATCGTCATCAAGGGAGCGACGCTCGTTGAAAACGGCGTTGAGCATCGGACCGACGTACATATCGTCGGTGAATCCATCGTCAATGTTGCAGGTGAACTCGAGGTTCCGGCGCGCGCCAAAGTTCTCGACGCGTCGGGTTGTTATCTCATGCCGGCATTTGTTGACCTACATACCCATCTGAGAGAGCCCGGTGGAGAACGTTCCGAAACCGTGACGAGCGGTTCGCGTGCTGCCGCGCTTGGAGGTTACCGCTGCGTCGTGGCAATGCCGAATACGGTTCCGGCGATCGATTCTGTAGCGATGGTCGACTACCTGCGTGCGCTGTGTGACGACACGCTGTGTGATGTCGAGGTCTCTGCGGCGATCACCATCGGAAGACTTGGTGAACGTCTTGTGCCGATACGCGAACTTGCCGGTCGAGGCGTTCGGATATTCACCGACGATGGGCGTGGTGTCCAAGACGATGGACTGATGGCCGAAGCTCTGCGTATTGCGCGCGAACTTGGTGTGGTCATCGCTCAGCACTGTGAGGATGAAATCCACGCGCGCGGTGGGCACATGCACGAAGGCAAGTGGTCTTCACTCCTCGGAATCCCCGGCCAGCCTTCAGGCGCCGAGGAGGTCATGGTCGCTCGCGACCTACGTCTGGTCCGCGAACTCGATGCTTCGATGCACTTTCTGCATCTCTCGACCGAGGGGGCGATCGAACTCGTGCGCCGCGCAAAGGCTGGGGGCCTTCGAATTACTGCAGAGGCCACACCACACCATCTGTCGCTCACCCATGCTGAGGTCGCGACCTACGATGCGCGTTTCAAGGTGAATCCACCTCTGCGCACCGACCGCGACGTGCTTGCGGTTCGCGCCGGAATTGCCGATCACACGATCGACGCGATTGCAACGGACCACGCGCCGCATTCTCCAGAGGCAAAGGATGAGCCCTTTGACTGCGCTCCGCCGGGAATGATCGGACTCGAAACTGCATTCAGCGTCGCGTACGGAGAGCTCGTCGCACGTGCCAACCTCAGGGTGTCAGGCGGTCTCGCCTCTCAAGCGGTCACAATTGCTGATCTTGTCAAGTTGTTCACGACCAATCCCGCCCGCATCGCTGGGGTGGCGACTCCAAACGAGCAATTGATTGCAAGTGGTAGCCCGGCAGATCTTGTCGTGTTCGACCCAACCGAGCGTTGGAATGTCCGCTTAGGAGACATTGCCAGCAGGTCCCAGAACACACCGTTTGAACACTTTGACCTCACGGGAAGAGTGCGACACACCCTTTATCGCGGAGAGCCGGTGGTGATCGATGCAACGGCCCAGCGCTAAATCCAGCAACCAAAGACACGAAAGATGGAACCGACCGCAATGAGTTTTCTCGAAACCCGCACTGCTGCCGCTCTCGTCCTTGCAGACGGGACGGTGTTTTCTGGCGAGGCAATTGGCGCAATAGCGGATCAGCCGCTCTCGATTGCAACCGGCGAGGTGGTCTTTAACACCTCTTTGGCTGGCTACCAGGAGATCATCACCGATCCCTCTTATGCCGGACAGGTCATTGCGTTCACCTACCCCCATATTGGGAACTACGGCATATCTGCGCGCGATGACGAGAGTCTTCGGCCGTTCTGTCGCGGCATCATCGTGCGTGACCTCGCGACGTTGCCGAGCAGTTGGCGCGCGACGGGCGACCTTGAGGAGTTCCTCGTGTCTCATGGCGTTGGAGGCATGACCGGCGTTGACACAAGACGACTCACCCGACACATCCGCGAGGCAGGGGCGATGTCGTGTGCATTCGGTTCGGCACCGATTGAAGAGCTCCTCGCGGCGGCAAGGCGAGAGGTTGGCACAACTGGCATGAACCTCGTCGATGAGGTCACAACAGAAGTGCCATACGTCGTCGAGGGTGGATCGCGACGTGTTGTGGTCTATGACTTTGGAGTCAAGCGCACGATGCTGCGTTGTCTCTCCGAACTTGCCACAATTGAGATCGTCCCTGCTAATACTCCAGCAGCCGAGGTGCTCGCACGCAATCCCGATGGAGTGTTGCTTTCCAATGGTCCTGGAGATCCGGCTGCACTTCCGCACCTTGTGCGCGAGATCACGACACTCCTTGATGCTGTTCCGATTTTTGGCATCTGTCTTGGACACCAGCTGCTCGCAACCGCACTTGGCGCGACGACGTTCAAACTCCCCTTCGGCCATCATGGTGCAAACCATCCGGTACTCAGACTTGAGAATGGAATCGTTGAGGTCACTGCGCAAAACCATGGGTATGCCGTGAGCGAGGAGTCCCTCCATGATGCTGTCGTCACGCATCGAAACCTCAATGACGGTGTCATCGAAGGAATTTCCTCGGAAGAGATTGCCGCATTTTCCGTGCAGTATCACCCAGAGGCGGGTCCTGGCCCGCACGACTCGCGCTATCTCTTTGCAGAGTTTGCACGAATGATGGATCGCGCGAGCGCTCCGGCAAGGAACCGCTGAGATGCCAAAGCGCACCGATATCAAATCAATCCTCGTGATCGGTTCGGGCCCGATCGTGATCGGACAGGCCTGTGAGTTCGATTACTCGGGAACACAGGCGTGCCGCGTGCTCCGCGAAGAGGGCTATCGGGTAATTCTCGCCAACTCGAATCCGGCGACAATCATGACGGATCCAGATCTTGCGGATCGTACCTACATCGAACCACTCGACTGCGAGGTGCTCAAGGCGATCATCGTCCGCGAACGCCCTGATGCGCTGTTGCCAACGATGGGAGGACAGACCGCGCTCAATCTCGCGATGGCACTGCGTCGTGACGGCGTGCTCGACGAATATGGCGTCGAACTCATCGGAGCGAGCACTGAGGCGATCACAACCGCGGAGGACCGCGAGTGCTTCAAGGAGGCAATGACCGAGATTGGCCTGAAGACCCCAGACTCGGGATTCGCCCATAACCTTGATGAGGCGATCGCGATCGCAGTACAGATCGGATATCCGGTCATGGTCCGCCCCTCGTTCATCCTCGGAGGCAAAGGAACAGGGATAGCTGCAGATCCTGAGGAATTCACCCGTCTTGCTCGTGAAGGAATCGAGGCGAGTCCGATGAGCGAGATCCTTGTCGAGCGCTCGATCGCCGGATGGAAAGAATACGAACTTGAAGTGATGCGAGATCACGCGGACAACTGCGTGGTCGTCTGTTCGATAGAGAACTTCGACGCGATGGGTGTGCACACGGGAGACTCGATCACCGTCGCGCCGGCCCAGACGCTCTCCGATGTCGAATACCAGGAGATGCGAGATGATGCGTTCAAGGTCATCAGACGTGTCGGTGTCGAGACCGGTGGATCAAATATCCAGTTCGCGGTCAATCCCGAGACTGGAGAGCGCGTTGTCATCGAAATGAACCCGCGCGTCTCGCGTTCATCAGCACTCGCATCAAAGGCAACAGGATTTCCGATCGCGAAGATCGCAGCGCGCCTCGCAGTGGGTTATCGCCTCGATGAGATCGTGAATGACATCACTAAAGCAACACCGGCGAGCTTTGAACCTTCGATCGATTATGTCGTGACGAAAGTTCCCCGTTGGGCATTTGAGAAGTTGCCGGGAACGACGGACCGCCTGGGCACGAGGATGCAAAGTGTTGGAGAGGTGATGGCGATCGGCCGCACGTTTCCTGAGTCCTTGCAGAAGGCTTTGCGCGGTCTCGAACAGGGGCGCTTTGGACTCAACTGTGATCCAGCAGAAGAGTCGGTCGACCTTTTTTCCACCGAGGAGCTGCTTTCCAAGGTTGGGGTGCCCTCGCCAGAGCGACCATTTGAGATCGAGGCGCTCTTGCGACGTGGGGTTTCACAAAAGACGGTCTGTGAGGCGACGCGGATCGATCCATGGTTCATCGACCAGATGTGCCGCATCGTCGAGGCGCGTCACTTTCTCGACGATCTTGCAGCTCATGATGCTCCACTTGATGCACTGACGACACCGCTTTGGCGAAAGA
>DATLTI010000334.1:0-7799 GCA_035533675.1 Acidimicrobiales bacterium
GCTGCCAACCCCCTGTGATTCAAGCCACTCGATCGATCTTTCTTTTGCCGATGCAATGTCGAGGCCATCAAGGAATCCACTGTTGATCTTGATTCCCTCGCCCGAGTAGGCCCCATCAAGGAAATCGGAAGGCGTTGCAACGGTGCGCACGATCGGGAGCTCGTAGATCTTTGCAAAATCAAAGTCGCGCTGATCTTCTGCCGGCACTGCCATGATCGCGCCAGTTCCATAACTCGAAAGTACGTAGTCAGCGATGTAGATTGGGATCTGCTCGTTGTTGTATGGATTGATCGCGTAGCTTCCTGTGAAGACTCCGCGTTTGGAGAGTTCTCCTTCGGTTGACTGTCGCTCGATGTCAGACTCGGCGACCGCGAACGCCCTGAGTGTATTGATTTCATCTCGTTGTACATCGGTGGTGAAAAGATCGACGAGAGGATGTTCGGGGGCGAGCACGAGATAAGTCGCACCAAATCCTGTATCTGGACGCGTGGTGTAGACCTCAATCGGGGATTCTGGATGTCCATCCACCAAAAAGCGAATGCGCGCGCCTTCGGAACGACCGATCCAGTTCCTCTGCATGGTCTTGACCCGTTCGGGCCAGTCAAGGTCGTCAAGCGCGTCAATCAGTTCATCCGCGTAATTCGTGATGCGCAGGAACCATTGCTCGAGACTGCGCTTTTCGACAACGTCACCAGATCGCTCGCAGGTGCCGTCACTCTCTACCTGTTCATTGGCAAGAACTGTCTTGCACCCAGGACACCAGTTGACAAGACCATTCTTGCGATACGCGAGACTGTTCTTGAGTAGGTGCGTGAAAATCACCTGGTTGAATCGAATGTACTCAGCGTCGTGACTGCGGATCTCCCGCCTCCAGTCATAGACGGCGCCAAGACGCAGGACGCTTTGCTTGAGTTCGGCGATGCGCGCTTCGGTATATTCAAGCGGGTGTGCCCCGCCTTTTATTGCGGCATTTTCCGCAGGAAGTCCAAATGAATCAAACCCAAATGGGGAGAGGACACCAAATCCCTGCATCGTACGGAACCTGACTAGCACGTCGCCAAATGTGTAGTTGCGGATATGCCCCTGGTGTGCCTGACCACTTGGATAGGGGTACATCGAAAGGACGTAATAGGGGGGACGGGTGTCGTCATTGTCAATCTCGTAGGTGCCCTCTTGCATCCAGCGCTTTTGCCAGCGCGTCTCTACCTCGTCAAATTCATAGTGTTCAGCCACGGCTACAGGTTAGTGCCCACTCATTGACAGTCCTTGATGAGGTTCGCTCGGTACCGACGGACCAGAGGTCGTGCGCAGTCAATCTCATATGCCAAGAAGGCAACGGCCCCACAAAGGCGCATCAGGCGGAGGATCGCTAAGGCTTGTCACTAATGTCGATCGGGCTTGGAAGATCTTCGACGATCTCAAGTTTGTCCGTTTCAGGTTTTGCGTCGAGGCGGATCAGATAAGGCAGTGCGATCAATCCAGCGATCGCGAGTGGCACTCCACCGATGTACCACGACCAGCGCGGCCCAAGATGTTGACCTACATACCCAACGATGGGACCACCAATTGGGGTGGAGCCAACCCAGGCCATAGACCACAGTGCCATGACCCGACCGCGCATTGATGGGCTGGCTGCCATCTGTATCTTGGTCTTGGATATCGCGTTGAATGCCACGCTGCCATATCCGACAAGCACCATCGCTGGATATTCAAGCGTAAGGGTGGGGCTGATTCCGGCGAGAACACAGGTGGCTCCCCAGCCGATTGCGGCGTAGGCAAGACCGCGATTTGTGGGTTGGGGTCTCGCCGCGGTGACAAGTCCACCAATAACCGCGCCGAGCCCGACACAGGCAAAAAGAGTTCCGTAGGTATTGCCGTTACCATTGAAGGTCTTCTGTGCAATCAAAGGGATGGAAACCTGAAACTCCCAGGTAAGCGTTCCTGCCACGATGAGAAGAAGGAGAGGGAGAAGGAGTTCACGTCGTTCGAGAACATGACGGAGTCCTGCGCGGATCTGACCACGCTCGCGCACGGGGTGGACGGCGACCTCAAGCTCATGGACACGGATAAATGTCAGTGTGACGAGAACGACGACAAACGAGAGAGCGTTTACCGCGAAGCATGTCCCAACCCCAAAGCCTGCGATCACGAGTCCAGCGAAACCGGGACCTATGACTCGTCCGGCGTTGATCATGACCGAGTTCAGCGATACCGCGTTTGAGAGTTCTTTGACGGGTACGAGATCGGAGAGAATTACCTGTCGCGCCGGATTGTCGACAACCTGAATCAGGCCAAGCCCAAAAGCCATAAGGTAAATCAGGAGGATATTTGCCCTGCCAGCGATCACTACCCACGCAAGAATGCCACAGAGAACACCAGAAAACGCGTTGGTGAAATAGAGCATTTTGATCCGGCTGAACCGGTCAACGAGGAGACCGCCCATCGGTCCAAGCAATAACATGGGGAGAGTTCGGGCGGCCATCAAGAGTCCGAGGTCTGTTCCGCTGCCAGTGAGATGTAAGACGAGGAAGGCCTGGGCAACACTTTGCATCCACGTTCCGGCGATCGAGATCATCTGTCCGAAGAAATACATTGTGAAATTGCGATAGGCAAATGACGAGAGCGTCGAAGGACGACGGATCCGCCGCGCCGGTCGTGAAGACTTCTCGACTTTTGGGTCGGACAAGTTTCCGTCCTCCATTAGAAAGTTCGACTACCTAACTATCTTGTCATCTCGGCGTTCCGTTGGCTCGAAAAAAGCCGGTCTTGAGATAAATGCATATCCTGCATGGTTTGCGCGTTGCTGCAAAACATCATCCATGAATCCTGCATTGCTTTATTAAGCATCGCGAGTTCCGACCATTAAATGGATTATCGGCGTCGTTGACAACGCTGGCACCAGAGAATCGGTCGACAATGATGAGGCGGTGAAGCCCGCGCTGATTGTGATCACTGTGACGCCTGCTCCAACTATTCAGCATGAATGGGATGTTGGCGCGATTCGGTGCCTTCTTTGGGAAGATCGTCGCGTTCATTCCCGGACAGTTACCTCCGCCAGTGACCACAGCGCGCGTGAATGTACCCCTCTCAAAGCGGTCTCTGTTGTTGAGAGGATCGCGCAAAGTTACCGTTTGAGACCTGGTGAGATCGAAATTTTCGCTTGTCATTCGGGCTTTAGCACGGTCAGTTCAATGGTTCTCGAGAGCAAAGACCACTGAAATTTAGCTCTCGTTCCGGCTGGTGTTCCCGTTCAATGTCTGGCTTGTCGTGCGAACCGAAGAGGTCCGCGCACTTGGTAGTGTTAGGAGTCTCGGGGGCGTAGCTCAGTTGGAAGAGCACTTGACTGGCAGTCAAGAGGTCACGGGTTCGAGCCCCGTCGTCTCCACCGAGTGACCAGTACCCCATATCGCGAACCACTTTTTATGGCGACGTGCCAGTCGTCAGGCCGGGGAACTCACGGCTCGCGAGATCGAAGAACTGCGCGTATTCGGTAAAGCAAAGACCGTAGAAACGATTGCCACTGAGCTTTTCCTGTTTGTTCACACCGTGAGAAACCGCATCTGCGATATTCTCTCCAAGCTCGGCACACATTCGAAGCATGAGACGGTGACGATTGCCGCGCACGATGGTCTGACTTCCCGAAGCGACATCGGATAGCTCAGAATTTTTGCAGTATCCGGTCGTTCTTGTCGTGGACGGAGAGAGTTCTCCGCTGTTGGAGCTTTAAGAGATGGCCGCGAGAGGATATATTAACTACCTAATGGAAATTAACTGGGGTAGCCAAGACATGCCCGGAGATGTTCGCCTACCGGGAATTGATGGTTCTACTGTTGTGCTGGTGACTGGAGGGAGCGGTGCCATCGGCAGTCGTTGTGCTGAGGCGTTTCTTTCGCTGGGAGCAAAAGTAGCGATCATGTCGCGATCCAAGTCATCGGTGGACGCAACCGCTGAGCGACTCGCAAAGGTTGGTGAAATACTAGCAATTGCTGGCGATGTTTCGAACGAGGACGATGCAGACAGATCAGTGCGTGAGGTTCTTGAGCGCTGGGGACGTCTTGATGTCCTCGTTACCTGCGCGGCGATAGGTGGACACTCATCTGTCGAAGAGACTGACGCGAGTCTGATCGACAAGATGATGTCTGCAAACGTCAAGGGAACGCTTCTCATGATCCGCGCCGCAACCGCTCCGATGAAAGCACAGGAGCATGGGCGCATCATTACCGTTTCATCTGTGATGGGCCATCGCGCCACTCCGTATAGTTTCCTTTACGGAGCCTCAAAGGCGGCAGTTGCACATGCAACTCGTTCTCTCGCGGTCGAGCTTGGACCCTTTGGCATCACGGTCAACTGCCTTAGCCCTGCGAATACGCCAACTCAGCTACGCGCTGTCGAAGAGGCTCCGGGGACACCGACGGATTCGAAGGGTCACACTCCGGGATCCGAGGGCAAGCTCCCGCTTCGCCGCCGCGGCGATTTTGACGATTACGTGTCGCCAATTTTATTCTTTGCCTCAGATCTGGCGTCCTACGTCACCGGGGCAGACGTGCTTGCCGATGGCGGTCTCTCGCTTTTGCGCGCTTGATCACTTTTGAGTTCTACTGCGCGATACACGCGCATTAAATTTTCGTGAAGCGCGCGCATTTTGAGGCGCCGGTAACTTGGCCCCCAGAGTCTCAGTGCCCTCCGGAGAAGTTCAAGAAGAACCATTGAGCGCGACCGAGAAGAGCGAGTCCCAAAACGGCACCGATCGCAATCGTTGTGAGGAGCACAATGTTTCGCGTGCTTGCTCCTTGGACGTTGCGGCGTGTTCGTCTAAGAAAATCACGCGGCGCGAGCCTCGCAGTTTCGCCGATGTGTCCGAGGACGTGGATTGCCATGACCCCGAACCAGAGCACGAATGATGCCTTGTGCAAAAATAACAGGGTCTGGTCTATTGACCCTTTGACATAGAGAAGTGCAATACCGGTCGCGAAAAGCACAACCGTGACGACTACCAGTGCCGGACCGAGCATGCGCAAAACTATGGGTGGGGCGCCCTTCTTTCGGTAGCTCGGATCATTGAGGTAATACCGGACAAAACGGTAGCCCGTCGATGCGATCTTCAGAACGACGGGTGGGACCAGGAGCATTCCAATAAAAATATGCGCTTTGAGCAAGGGCCTGATCGACAAGATCGTGAACCCTTCGGCGGCGAGGAGAATGAGCAGTATTGCTGCAGTTGTTCCCGTAAGGCGCGCATTCCCTGCAACGCTGCGTGACTTTGAGTCTGCCTGTCGTGAATGGCGCCGACGCTGGGGAGTCGCATCTTCGGTGGGCGTATTTTGCACCTGCCAATGATATGAGTGTTTTCTGTGCGAAATCTGAGAATGACCTGCCACGGCCCTTGTGGGTATTCGTTGGTCTCCGTCATTTTGTGCAGCTCTCGTGGCAGCATTTCGTATTGCATGTTTTGCATGGGTTCATCGTGTAACGCTCAACATTGGATCTGTGTACTCGAAACTCAGAGCCCGACTTTGCTAAGCGCCCCCTGGAGGGTCTGGGCGAATCCTTGACTGGTGTAGGTCGCACCAGAGACTCCTTGTATGTTGACGCCGTTTGCTGCGAGTGCCTGTTGCTCGAGCTGGGGCAGCGAGTACTGGTCGATTTGTTGTGAACGCGGGTTCCCTCCGTCATTGAGAGAGGCGATGCTGATTTTGGTGATCTTTTTGCCAGAGACCGAAACCGAAACCGAGACCGTACCGAAGTAGTAGTTGACAACCGGCCCGGTGGCGGTGCGCGCCGCAGAGGGTGGCGCTGTTGTTGTCGGTGGAGTGGTCGTCTTCGTAGCCGGTTGTGTTGTCGAGGTGGTCGGAGATGTCGTATTTGGTGACGACGTTGACGGAGTCGTAGCCTGTGAATTGTTTGGCTGCGTCGATGTCGTAGGAGGCGAAGTCGTCGTTGTGGCAGAGCCCTTTGGGGTAACGCCTGGCGAGGTTTGCGTGCTCGATGAACCCGCCACCAGTGAGCTCAAGTTCAAAGTTGCAGCTTTCGAATGGAACGAAAAGAGTCCAACCAAGCCGGCAACCGTTCCTGAGATAACCATAGGTGCGCGTTTCAACTGCCGTTAACTTTCTTGAATAGGTAAGAGAGATCTCTCAATGAGCTGTTCATGATTAGAGCGATCTCCTAGTTGTCAGAACCTGTCGAGGCGCCGAGGATCGCGTGATCCTGCGAAGAACCATCACTGACGCCGGTGTTTCCGGTGCCGGAGTTTCCAAGTCCCTGTCCTTCACCTTCAGAGCCCGATGTCGGAGGCGAGATGGTCTGTGTAGGAGCCACAGTGTTGGGTGCTGTCGAAGTCACTGGAGGAGCAGTCGCGGTCGGTGCAGCGGTGTTTTGGACCGGGGCAGAGGTGGAGGTCGTCGGAGCAATCGTCGTTGTCGAGGCAACTGAGGAAAGTGTTGTCGAGGAAGCTCCGATATGAGGGGTGCCGAGGTGTGACGCTCCTGAAGCTGAATAGAGCACAAGAGCACCGATGACGCCAAAAAGCGCCCCACCGACAACGAGAGGTGATCGTTTCATTTGCTCTCATCCTTTCTCTTGCTCTTCAGAAATCCTTAGAAGGAAAACACTTCATGGTGCACTCGCTCTGGGTCCGCCCCAAGTCTCTCGGCGCTTTTGGTCACGCCCTCATTAAACGATTCGGGCCCACACAAATAGATATCACGTTCAGCGATGTCTGGGACCAGCGCCTTGAGCGTCTTTTGGTCCAGCTGGATCTCTGAACGTGAGCCTACGAGCGGGTGATAGCGCCCATGACGTTCCTCAACAAGGGCAGAAATTTCGTCGTTGTGAACGAGTCCAGCCTCGGTTGATGCCCGTACGATGACAGCTACGTCAATTCCCCTCGGCAGGTCCTCAAGAAGGGCGCGAAGCGGGGTCACTCCGACACCAGCGCCGATGAGAGCCACTTTGTTGGACCTGCGAACATGGCGGGTAAAAGCTCCATAAGGACCCTCGACGAGCACACGCGTTCCTGGCTTGAGATGTTCGATGGCTCCGCTTTGGTCACCGAGCGCCTTGACAGTGAACCTCAAGTAAGGCGGCCTTGGAAGTGCGGAAAGTGAGTACGGATGAGCATGCCACCAAAGATCTCTGGCAAGGAAGCGCCAGAGAAAAAACTGTCCGCCAGCGATTGCAAGACGCTCAATGTGTCGCCCCGTGCAGATCACTGAGTACACGCCCGGAGCCTCTTCACGGATTGAGGCAACGCGCAATTGGTGGCGTATGTTGCGAAAGATTGGCAGCCCAACACGGAAGACTGCAACAAGTGTGACTGTTGCGATCCACACTCCTGACCAGATGTGGAGATTGAGCGTACTCGTGATGAACGAGACGCCAGTTTTTATCTGGTGAGCAAAAGCAAGTGCAAGTGCAAGATAGAGATAGAGATGGACAATCCACCACGTTTCATACTTGAGTCGGCGTCGTGCGATCTTGATTGAGGTAAGTCCGGCCATCATCAGCAGGCAATACGCAATTAATGAGGCAAGAATGTCTGGATACGAGTGGATGAATGTCCAAGCCTGATTCAAAATCCCGGTCTTTGATAGCTTTGCGTAACCAATCAGGATGAAAAGAACGTGGATGGAAATCAGCCAGAGTGGCCACGGGCCGATCTTGCGGTGCCAGCTAACGAGTCGGTCCTGGCCGACCGTTCGTTCAAACCACGGAATCCTCGCGATCAGGATCAGCATTACGAGCATGAGATAGGTGCCGGTGAATCCTGCAAATCTTCCGACGGCGATCTGCCAACCACC
>DATLTI010000335.1:0-6106 GCA_035533675.1 Acidimicrobiales bacterium
CTTGCCCTTGACCCGGAGACGGCGCGCTCCTATCACGACGAGACGTTGCCCGCAGAGCCAGCAAAGACGGCTCACTTCTGTTCGATGTGTGGCCCGAAATTCTGTTCCATGCGCATCAGCCACGATCTACGACGCGGAGCTGCAGTCGAGACTGACGATATTGTCGGCGTCGAAATTGGGCTGAAAGACAAGGCCACCGAGTTTGTTGCAGGTGGCTCGGAGATCTACCGCTAGCACCCCACGGACCGGCCCCTGTACGCGAGATGGCCTCACACGGCGTCGGGAGGGGCTTTTGGTCCGGGCCGGCTTTGACCGAGCCCGGATACACTGAGCCCATCGTCGAACGGAACGACAAGCGAGGATAAATATTGTGTTCGACCAGACGATGAGTTTCGATGATCCCTCACTTCACGCGCTCCTCAGGTCCGCACTTGACGTGCGGCTGGATCACTACGGCACGCGGACGACATTTTCTCCCAAGGTGTTCATCCCGCTTACGCAGCTCTGCCAGGACCGCTGTGGTTACTGCACGTTCTCAAAGTCTCCTGCTCGGCTGACCGCTCCCTACATGACAATCGAACAGGTGCTTGAAATCGCACGCGCCGGTGTGGCCGCGGGTTGCCACGAGGCGCTCTTCACGCTCGGGGAACGTCCCGAACTGCGCTATCCGACTGCGGCCACGTGGCTGTCTGAACACGGCTATGACGATACCGTCGACTATCTCGTCGCGGCGTGCCGGGCTGTGCGCGACGAGGTGGGTCTTTTGGGACACGCCAATGCCGGCGCGCTCGACGATCACGAAATTGCCAAACTGCGGAGTGTCTCAGCCTCTCAGGGCATGATGATCGAGACGTTGAACGCGGGTCTTGACTGTCATCGGGGCTCGCCGGACAAGACACCTGAACGGCGGCTTGCAACGCTCGACGCGGCAGGACGTCTCAGCGTTCCATTTACGACAGGAATTCTTGTCGGCATTGGTGAGTCACGCGCGGACCGCATCGCCGCTCTCGAGGCAATCGCCGCCTCACACGTCCGATATGGACACGTCCAGGAGGTCATAGTCCAGAACTTTCTTCCAAAGGCTGGAACCGCGATGCATTCGACGCCTCCGTGTTCGAATGAGGAATACCTCTGGAGCATTGCGACCGCTCGACTGATTCTTCCCATCGATATCCATCTCCAGGCGCCCCCGAATCTGAGTGATGGTTATGCTCGGCTGCTCTTTGCCGGTATCGACGACTGGGGAGGCGTCTCGCCGGTGACTCCCGATCACGTCAACCCCGAACGCCAATGGCCAGCCCTCGATGAAATTCGCGAGGTAACCGAAGGCCAGGGATTCACTCTGGCCCCGAGACTTACGATCTATCCAGAGTTCGCCAGCGTGCCAGATCGATGGCTGGCCAAGGAGATGCGCTTCGCCGTCCTTGACCATTCGGACGCGGAGTCGCTCGGTCGTGACATCGAGAGCTGGTATTCCGGAGGATCGGGCGCGCCGCCAGTCTTGATTTTTGAGCGCACCACAAAGATGAGTGCCCGCGAGAGCTCGCGCGGCCGGGTGCGCGAGGTGCTCGATGGAGTGCTCGGCGGTCAAGAATCTGGAGAAGATGAACTCGTTACCCTGTTCGGCGCGAGAGGACCCGAGGTCCGAGCGGTCGCCGAGGTCGCCGACGAGCTACGCCAGCGGGTCAATGGTGACACGGTCACGTTCGTGGTGAACCGCAACATCAACTACACGAACATCTGCACATTCAAGTGCCGCTTCTGCGCGTTCAGCAAAGGACCACTCTCGCTGAACCTGCGGGGAGCCCCTTATCTTCTCGGCGTCGATGAGATCAGGTCGCGTGTCGTCGAGGCCGAGCAACGCGGGGCGACCGAGGTTTGTCTCCAGGGTGGGATCCACCCAGATTTTGACGGGGACTACTACCTCGAGGTGATCCGTGCCGTGCGCGCGGCCTCTCCAACGATCCACATCCATGGTTTTACCGCCCTCGAGGTGACCGAGGGGGCAAAGCGCCTCGGCGAACCCCTTGACGCGTATCTCCGTCGGCTCATGGACGCCGGCCTGAAGACGCTGCCCGGAACGGCAGCGGAGATCCTCGATGACGAGATTCGAGCCGAGCTCTGTCCGGACAAGATCAACACCGAGCAGTGGCTCGATGCGCACAGGACCGCCCACTCGGTGGGGCTGCGGTCGAATGTCACGATCATGTTCGGCGCAATTGAACAGCCGGTCCACTGGGCCCGCCATCTCCTTCGGACACGCGAGCTGCAAAAAGAGACGGGCGGGTTCACGGAATTCGTTCCACTTCCGTTCGTGCACATGGCGACGCCGATGTACCTCCAGAAAAAGAGTCGTCGGGGGCCGACGTTTCGCGAGGTGATACTCATGCATGCGGTCGGGCGCATCGCCTATCACGGCATGATCGACAACATCCAGGCCTCCTGGGTGAAAATTGGACGCGAGGGTATTGGACAGCTTCTCGAGTCGGGTTGCAATGATCTCGGTGGAACCTTGATGGATGAAAACATCTCCCGCGCCGCCGGGGCAGGTCATGGTCAACTCATGGAGCCCGAGGATTTCCATCGCATCGTTGAGCCTCTCGGTCGTCACCTGGTCCAGAGAGACACGCTTTATAGGCCTCTCCGGACCTTTGACGCATCGGCGGCCGTGTGAGAACGCAACCCGAATGCGCTCGTGCACCCGTCGCCGCGTTGGGCGTGAGCGGATCCGCGAGTGCGAGGCGTCGCCTCACCGACACCTGTACTCGTCGTTGTCGGCTGATGGATGTGGTCAAGCCTCGAGGTGACACCCGTGCATAGCGTCGGCGATGGCGATGATCATCTGCACATGGAGCGTGCGATCGAGCTTGGTCTGTCGGTCCGGACCTCGACATCACCAAATCCGTGGGTTGGATGCGTTCTGGTACCCGAGGGGGGAGCACTCACATTCGAGGGCGCGACCGAACCCGCCGGGGGACAGCACGCGGAGACCATCGCACTTCGCGCGGCAAGAGAACTCGCGCAAGGAGCAACCGTCTATGTGACCCTTGAACCGTGCTCGCACCTTGGCAAGACCTCCCCGTGTGCCGATGCACTGATCGATGCCGGAGTTCGCCGCGTCGTCATTGGCGTTGTCGATCCCGATGCGCGCGTCCGTGGTGATGGCATCAACCGACTGCGCGCGGCCGGCATTGTCGTCGATGTCGGCGCCAGAGCGCACGAGATAGCCGGTTCGCTCGCGCCCTATCTCAAGCATCGCCGGACGGGACGACCGTGGGTTGTCCTCAAGCTCGCGTCGACGCTCGACGGGCGCATCGCCGCGCCCGACGGTACGAGCCGCTGGATCACCGGTGCCGAAGCACGGGTCGATGCGCACCGGCTCCGGGCCGAGAGTGATGCGGTGTTGGTTGGCGCCGGCACGGTCCGGTCGGACGATCCGGAGCTGACCGTCCGGTTCGTCAAGGGACGTGATCCGCTTCGCGTGGTACTTGGATCTGTCACCCCGGATGCACGGGTGCAGCCGGCGATGGAGATGAGCGGCGATATTGAAGAGGTACTCGACACGCTCGGGGAGATGGATGTCTTGCAGCTTCTCGTCGAAGGGGGCTCGCGGGTCGCGCACGCATTTCACCAGCAGCGACTAGTCGACCGGTACGTGCTGTACCTCGCTCCCGCAATTTTCGGAGGCGACGATTCGGTTCCGATGTTTTCTGGAGAGGGTGCGCGGGACATGGATGCTCTCTGGCGCGGGGAGATCGTCGGGGTGACCCGACTCGGAGCTGATCTACGCGTCGACATCGAGTCTGTGCGAGGGGCCGGCAGCCGCTGATGTTTACCGGAATCGTGGAAGAGCTCGGTCGACTGATTCGGGCCGAACAGCGTGAGGCGTCGACGCGTCTGGTCTTTGGCGCTGAACTTGTCATCAAAGACTGCGGGATCGGTGACTCAATCGCCGTCAACGGATGTTGCCTCACGGTCGTCGAGCTGGGTACTGGCTCATGGAGCGCTGACGCGGTGCCCGAGACCATCGCCCGGACGAATCTCGGCTACCTCTCGCCTGGTGACCCGGTGAACTTCGAGCGACCGGTGACACTCGCCACCCGGCTTGGCGGGCATCTCGTCCAGGGCCACGTCGATGGCATTGGCACCGTGTTGCAGAGCGCACCGGAGCTCCGCGTGGACGCACCGAGATCGCTGTTGAGGTTCTTCGTGCCAAAGGGCTCCGTCACGGTCGATGGCGTCAGCCTCACCATCGTCGAGGTGTTCGACGGGGGATTCATCGTTGCGATCATTCCGCACACCAGCGAGGTGACTACGCTCGGCAGATTGCGACCCGGCGACTCCGTGAACCTCGAGGTCGATGTGATCGCCAAATATGTTGACCGACTCGTACGCGGCGATACGCCGTCTCCGTATCGGAGCGAACCTGCGGGAGAGGTTGAATAGGCCAGTGACGCGAGCAACGATCGATGAGGCAGTGGCAGCAATCGCCCGTGGAGAGATAGTGGTCGTCTTGGATGATGACGACAGGGAGAACGAAGGAGACCTCATTCTCGCAGCGGAGCGGGTGACTCCAGAGAAGCTAGCCTTTTTTGTCCGGTATACCTCCGGCCTCATCTGCACCGCCATCACCGAAGCGCGTGCCGACGAACTTGAACTACCGCTGATGGTCAAGCACAGCACCGAGATGCACGGTACGGCGTTCACGATCACCGTCGACGCGAGATCGGGAACGACCACCGGCATCTCCGCGGGAGACCGAAGCGCGACCATCCAGACGCTCGTTGACCCTTCATCTCGACCCGAGGACCTGTTGCGTCCTGGCCATCTTCATGTGCTCCGCGCGCGTGAAGGTGGTGTTCTCAAGCGCGCCGGTCACACGGAGGCGTCGGTGGATCTCGCCCGCTTGGCCGGGCTTTCGCCGGCCGGAGTGCTCTGCGAAATTGTCACCGAAGATGGCTTGAATATGGCGCGGCGCGATGAGCTTGAACGGTTTGCGGACCATCACGGTCTGTTGCTCATTACCATCGCCGATCTCATCGAGTATCGCCGGCGCAATGAGCAGCTCGTCGAGATGACCGCCGAGGCGCGGGTTCCAACTAGGTGGGGGGAGTTCACCTGTTTTGCCTACGAGTCGAGACTTGATCACGAGACACATCTGGCGTTTGTGATGGGTGATCTCGCCGGCCAGGAGGATGTCCTCGTCCGCGTGCACAGCGAGTGTCTCACCGGCGATGTCTTTGGTTCGATGCGCTGTGACTGTGGGAGCCAACTGCATGCCGCGATGGCCAAGATCGGGGAGGTGGGACGCGGAGTCGTCGTCTATCTGCGAGGACATGAGGGTCGAGGCATCGGCATCACGCACAAGCTCAACGCGTACCAGGTGCAAGACAGGGGCTTTGATACCGTTGATGCCAACCTTGAACTGGGATTGCCAATTGACAGCCGCGACTATGGGATCGGTGCCCAAATCCTCGTCGATCTTGGGGTGACGACAATGCGCCTGATGACCAACAATCCGGTCAAACGCGCAGGTCTTGAGGGATTTGGGCTTGAAATCGTCGAGCGGGTGCCGATCGAATCGGTTGTTAACAAGGAAAACATCCGTTATCTGCGGACAAAGGCTGAACGCATGGGACACCTTCTCAGTGAGTTCAAGGAGAATGATGAGAAATCTTGAGGGTGGGCTTGATGGCACCGGTCTGAAGATCGCGATCGTCTGCAGCCGGTTCAACAGCATTGTCACCCAGTCGTTGCTCGATGGCGCCCTCGGCGCATTGCGGAGCCATGGTGTCGATGACGACGATATCGATGTGGCCTGGGTTCCCGGCGCGCTCGAGATTCCCCTTGTCGCGAAAGCCTTTGCGGATGCCGGCTCACACAATGCGATCATCACGCTCGGTGCGGTGATCCGGGGCGAGACAGGGCATTACGACGTAGTGGTGAACGGGTGTGCCTCGTCCATACAGGAGATCCAGCTTGCCAGTGGAGTCCCCATCGCCTTTGGCGTGTTGACCACCAATACCCTGCAACAGGCTCTGGAGCGCGCGGGGGCCAAAGAGGTGAATCGGGGAGTTGACTCAGCCGAGGCAGCGATAGAGATGGC
>DATLTI010000336.1:0-7116 GCA_035533675.1 Acidimicrobiales bacterium
ACTCAAACCGGTAAGGCGCATTGATACATGCGCCTTGTAGCGCACATTGATATTAAGCAGTACTGCGGTAAGAGCTTCGACCGCATTCGCGGAGGCAAGAGATCCACTGAAGACCGCATTGAGACCGGCAACACTCGAGACAAGAGCCTTCGTCTCAAGGAATCCTCTTTCAGAGTCACTGCACACCATCACATCTGCATCCAATGCCTGGTCAATACGGGCAAGGTCACGTGCCGGTAGATGCTGGAATCCAGTGGTCACGAGTGTCTCCGGGAGCACACTCTGGACCGATGCAGCGACAGACCCACGTGATGGAATAAGAGCCTGAAACTCATTTCCAACTCGGGCCAGCGCGTTGACCATCGACACAAGCACCTTTGCACGAAGTGGACCAGAAAGCTCCGCAGCTGTCGCGACCGCGGCCTCCCAAGGCGTGGCAAGTACAACGATTTCACAAAGCGCGGCATCTTCATTGGTTCCAGCGTGCAAGGACATCGCCCTGTCGTTCAATGTCTCGCGAAGTTCCTTGACGACGCCACCCGATCGCGACAAATCTCGCGAGCCAATGACAACATCATTTCCAGCAACAACGAGGCGGAGCGCCAAGGCTCGCCCTGCCGGACCGGTACCGCCAACAATCCCCACATTCATCTTGTTTCGCTCCACCTTAAAGTCATGATTTGAGCGCGTTAGCCAGCGCTCGAGAGTTTACGGAGCTGGTCAAGTGCGCGGTCAGCGTGAGAATCCATACGCACCTCGCTCTTGATGACGTCGACGAGTCGTCTGTCAGTGCCAACAACAAAAGTCCAACGCTTGACTGGCAAGAGACTAAACGACCGACTCACGCCAAACTTCCCAGCGACGCTGCCACTCGCGTCTGACAGCAATGGGTAATCAAACTCATGAAGATCGGAGAACTGGCGTTGCTTATCGACGGTGTCTTTGCTTATTCCGATCCGCTGTGCGCCAACCGCTTCGAACTCACTTTTCAAATCCCGAAAATGACAGCTCTCCATCGTGCATCCCTTGGTCATCGCGGCTGGATAGAAAAACAGCACCACTGGACCATCGTCGAGATAGCCGTACAACGACTGGGTGCGCCCAAACTGATCAGACAGAGAAAAGTCAGCTACAAGGTCGCCAATTTGCATGCCCTGAGCCTATGCCCCAATATCCGCGATCGTGCCGTTTCTCGTAGCTCCAAGAAGATCTCGGAACAGGCAATCCCCTACCCCGTCGGTTCTTTTTGGAATTTTCTGTGATGGTTCCGCAAGTCTCCATGTCTAACAAGCGCGTAGCAAGAGCACACCTTTCGGCCAGACAATGTTCATGTCTTTGCTTTCTCAGGTGAAAGCGTTATCTTCGCGCCTACTACTGTGTCTCTACGGTTCAAAGTTGCAGCGAAAGACTCGAGATGACGTCGATGGCGTCCAAAGGATCTCACGCTTGGCTCGTCTTTGATCAGTCGCATCGCGCGCAATTTATTCAGCGGAGGGAAAATGCTGACCATCGGGGTCGATGTAGGGGGAACGTTCACAGATTTCGTCGTCTTTGACGAGGTCACAAACTCTCTGTCGACGCGTAAGGTCCCAAGCACACCGAAAGACCCTGCTCAGGCAGTGCTGATCGGGATTGGGCTTGCATTGGGTCACGGCATCAACCCTGATCAGGTCAACAGTTTCTTGCACGGATCGACAATCACCACAAATGCTCTGCTGCAACGTCGCGGGGCAAAGACTGGGCTACTCCTCACAGAGGGACTTAAAGGAATATTCCAAGTCCAGTCGCAGATGACCTCTGGACCCGCCTATTCCACGACCAAACAACGCCCACCAGCGCTCATCGATGAACTCGATGTCTTTGAGATCCCTGGGCGAATCGATCGTGAAGGAAAGACGGTCCTCGAACTCGATGAAGACGCGGTATTGCGCGCAGCTGAAGAGATCAATGCGCGAGGTATTGAGTCATTGGCTGTCTGCTACGTGTTTTCCTACGCCAACAAGGAACATGAACAGCGAACTCAGGAGTTATTGAATCGCGCTGCTCCAAAATGCCGGGTGTTCTGCTCATCCGATATTTTGCCGAGAATTCGTGAGTGGTCGAGGATGTCAACAACAATTCTCGATGCTTATCTTGAACCGGTGCTGGTTGACTATGTCGCCAATCTCGCAACAGGTTTGAAATCCTTTGGGGTCGTTACGAGCAAGACCTTCCTCATGGCGTCAAACGGTGGAGTCATGCCGTTCAGCGCGCTGGCGCTTGGCGGCAAGGCAGTTCACACCCTGCTCTCTGGGCCTGCCGCGGCGGTCCAGGCAGCGAAGCGTCTCGCTGAGTTCCGCGGTGTAGACAACCTCGTAACCATGGATATAGGCGGTACCAGCTGTGACGTCGCGTTTGTCCGGGCGGGTGCAGCCCTTGAGGTGACCTCTGGGTCCGTGGCTGGATATGAGGTCTTCGTGCCGATGCTCGACATCGCAACTATCGGTGCAGGGGGCGGAACAATTACGCGCGCTGATGCCGATGGACGGCTTCAGGTTGGCCCAGAGAGCGCTGGAGCCGACCCGGGTCCTGCGGCGTACGGTCGCGGCGGACAAGAGGCAACAATCACCGACGCGGACATCGTTCTCGGTTATCTCAACCCGGCCTATTTCCTTGGCGGTGCTCTTGCTCTTGACGCGAATAAGGCAACAGCTGCCATCACGAGAAATATCGCCGTGCCGCTTGGTCTTGGAGTGGAAGAGGCAGCATTTTCCGCAGTGCGGATTAACGATGTGCACATGGCGGAGGCAGTTCGTGCAGTTGCGGCAAAGGCAGGAGTATCGCTCGCTGAATGTCATCTTGTCGCCTGTGGAGGTGCAGGGCCCGTGCACGCTGCAGCCATCGCAGAGGAACTCGGTATCCCTGAAGTCCTCGTCCCGCGCGCGCCTGGAGTATTTGCCGCTCTTGGACTGCTCTGTACCGACGTCGCGGAAGATCACGTCCAGACTGATATTGGGCTACTCGAAGACCTTGATCCAGAGGAAATCGCGTCACAGTTCAGCAACCTCGAACGAAAGGCAATCGGCGAATACGCGGTACAAGGATTTCGCGAGGACGAGGTGGCTTTCATCCGTGAGGTCGATGCTCGCTATCCCGGACAGGGATTCGAAATCCGCGTCGTCGTCAACGACCCCCATGATCTCGCCGTGACAAAACAGATCGCTCGGAAATTCCACACTCAGCACCGTGAGATTTACGGACACAGCTCCGATGAGGAATCCGTAGAGATTGTCAGCTATCGCATTCGCGCGATTATCGCAATGCCGCAGTATCAACCTTCGTCAACAATGACCCAGACCGCGAGCGAGCGCGCAACTATTGCTCAGCGACTCGTCTACTTCGATCCAGCCAGCGGATTCATACAGACACCGATATACAGGCGTGTTGGCCTCAGCCGGTCAGATCTCATCAAAGGTCCTGCGATTGTCGAACAAGAAGACACGACCACAGTCATTCCTCCTGGTTGGGTCGCCTCATTGGATGAATTTGGAACTTTAGTAATGAAGAAGAAATGGCTCAGCCGCTCAACAACGACAGAGGATGGTGAACCTTCCCTTGCGTCCTGATGCAATGACAACCGAGATCGTCCGGACCAAACTAGAGACGCTAGGCGAAGAGATGCTTTATCTGCTCTATCGATCCGCGTATTCGACTCTTATGAGAGAGACGCGAGACTGCAGTTATCGCATGACCTCCCCGACAGGGGCGCTTGTTACTGACGGAGCGGTGAACTATCAATTTGCCGTCGAGAACCTCCTCAACTTGCACAGTTTCGAAGAGAACGATATCTGGATAGCGAACCACCCCTATCAAATAGGCGTCCAGCACACCCCTGACCTGATGGTCATCGTTCCCGTTTTTCACAATGGAACTCACGTCGCTTTTTCTTGCGCCACGGCGCACAAGTCTGATTCAGGCGGGGCGCTTGTGGGAAGCGTTTCCATGCTGTCTACCGAGATATACCAAGAGGGCCTGTTGCTCCCATTGATGAAGCTCGGTGAATCGACAGAGAGTGGCTATAACCTTGATGATCGAATAATTCGAATGATCTCTGCCAACGTCCGCGACCCCGACCTATATATCGGAGATATGCGTGCACAGATTGGTGTGACACTTGTTGCAAAACAGAGGATCCAAGCACTTGCCGAGAGCGTTGGCATAGAGACATTACTTGCCGTCTATGGGGAAATTCTCGATCACGGCGAGCGAAAAATGCGTCGCCACCTGAGCGAGTGGGAGGACGGAGAGATCACCGTCGAGAGCTTTCTTGACAGCGACGGAATTACCCGGGACCGTCCCGTTCGTTACGAGCTTACGGTCCGGAAATTTGGAGATTCGATCACGCTTGACTTCTCGGGAAGTGACGACCAGACCACCGGGCCCGTGAACATGCTGCCTCCATACATGGAGGGATTCTCTATCTACCCATCACTATTGGCAATGACAGACCCGTCTGCTCTGTTCAATAGCGGCATGCGACGTCCTGTATCGGTTATCACGCGTGAGGGCAGCGTACTGAATCCCCGTCTTCCAGCTCCCGTAGGAGCAACGACAACGGTTGCCTATCGAACGACGGATCTCGTGCTCGAAGCACTCGGTCATTTTGCGCCGGAACGTGCGGCAGCGAACGGCGGAGGGGCAGGCGGTTCCACCGCGCTTTTATGGAGAACTCCTCGCGGTTCCAAGGGGAGCCGTGCGATGCAGTACGAAGTGCTTGCGACAGCACAAGGGGCGACGAACGTGAGCGATGGCTGCAGCGGAACCGGAGCTCTCTTTTACAACAACCCGACTACCCCGATTGAAATTCTGGAGCTCCAGTTTCCCGTGCGCATCGAGCGATTCGAGTTGATCAAGGATTCTGGCGGGCCAGGCAAACAGCGGGGAGGATTGAGCTATCGACGCGAATACCGATGCCTCGCACCTGCAATGCTCAACCGCCGAGCAGATCGCGGGAAGTTTCCAGGCAAGGGAATACATGGTGGCAAACCTGGCTCTGTAGCAAAGCTGTTTCTCAATCCCGATTCCGAGAGCGAACAAAAGGTCGCGATCGCAGGACGTTACGAATTTCTTGCCGGAGAATCATTCATGGGAGAGGGCGCTGGAGGAGGGGGCTATGGGGACCCCTTCGCACGAGATCCTCATGCCGTTGTACGTGACGTAGCGCTCGGGTATGTCTCTCTTGACTCTGCCGAGACCGACTATGGCGTTGTGTTCGACAAAAATGGCGAGTTGGACCCGGCAGCGACCGCTGAGCGCCGCCAGAACGGCGAGATAACAGCTACATCCTAGAAACCACATTGCTTCGAGCAAACCGCGTGCAAAGTAAAGTGCGGTGAGGAGTTCGTCGCTATGACCACCAATCCATTGATCATCAATACCCGCCTTGAGATCCCCTACGAGGAGATCTCATGGCGCTTTAGCGGCAGCGGAGGTCCCGGCGGTCAACACGCGAACACGGCCAATACGCGCGTCGAAGCGATATTTTCGATCCGGGACTCGCCATCTCTTGACGAAGCACAACGCGCAATGCTTGAACATCGATTTGGTCCGACGCTGCGTATCGTCGTCTCGAAAGAGCGCTCACAGCTACGCAACCGTGAGATCGCATCTGACCTGCTCGCCACACGCCTGCGTGATGCCCTGATCATCAAGAAGCCGAGAAGGGCAACACGCCCGACACTTGGCTCGGTGCAGCGTCGGCTTGAGGAGAAGAAGAGTATCGGAAGAAAAAAACAGGATCGCTCGCGCAATGACGATGAATAGGTCGCCAGGCTCGAATTGACGGACACTTCGTTAAACTTGCTACCAGAGAAGGCAGAGATACGCTCGATGTCAAAAAGGAAGGAAATTCAGTGGCTCAACACAAGGTCGTAGAGGTTCGAGCAACCGGTCGACTCCCTGAGGTCGTCACCAAAGACGTGCAAACTGAGCTCGATAATCATCAGGGTGAAGGTTGGGAGCTGATCACCGTTCAACCGGTCATTTATAACTCGTCCACAACCGGTTACCTATTGCTCTTTTTCAGAAAGCCCTGATCCTTTTCGTCTTCTACAAAACCGGATGCGCAAATGCAACATCGCCCCGCCAGGACTCTGACGGGGCGATGTGCGTTTAGCTTTTGAGGTCTACCAAATGGCTTCGGTCAGATCCTTTGTCGCGTCGCGCCATGGCACACCACGGGGGATGATCATCTCTCCAGCTCGCGTCGTGCGGTAACGCTCAGGATCAGTTCCTCGCGGAGATCTTCCCTGCTCGACTGAATCAGCAGCCTCGAGAAGGAGTTCACGGCATGCAGAGATTGCACGGTCCGTTGAACCGAGCGCTTCGAGATCTCGCCGAACGATGCCACCCATGCCCTCTTGAAGGGCATAGTCCTGCGTGTTGATACCGGTAACTCCTGTGAACGTCTTGGTGCGTTGGAGTTCGCGGTCAATCAGATAGTCATTCGATGGGTTGCGCTGAAGCCAGTAAGTGCCCGGAATGAAATCTTCGGGGTGTCTGCCGTTACGCTTTTCAGACTGGAGAAACTGCTCTCGAGTCATGCCCGTTGCATCGGTTGCGCAGTACTTGATGTTATAGACGTAGGAGTTCTCGTCATCGATCGGTACCCAGATGTGGCCATCGAGCGCAGGTATCCGCGCTGGATTGCCTTCGGGATCAACGAGGCTCGCCCGCATCTGCTGGTTCGGCATCATGAACTGATAAACGCGCACATAGCTGCGATCTTCGGAGATGTTGCGGATCGACCCGTAACGAAAGCCATAGTCGGTGCGGTCGACCTCAAGGCTTGGGTGGGGGTCGAGGCTGCGAAGGAGATTCGGGTTCTGAATGTCGTTGTTGTGCGCGAATGACGAGTGGGCGGTGTCGATTCCACCCTCGATTCCCTGAAGAAAGTTTGCATGCTCTCCGGTCTTTGAGACTCCGATATGAGTCTCTGGAGCACGCATCCACTCATAGTTCGGTGGGGGTGGCATCTCCTGGGTCGGTCCCATGTAGGTCCAGATGATGCCCGCCTTCTCAAAGGTTGGGTATGCCTTGATCGCGACGCGCAGTCTGAACTTCGAATAGGGAGGCTCT
>DATLTI010000337.1:0-1408 GCA_035533675.1 Acidimicrobiales bacterium
CGGCACTTCGGATATGCGTGGGGTATGAACCATCCACGACGCGAGACAGGGACTCTGCAAATCTGATGGTGTTCAACGCCAAAAGAAGAGAGAGTCCCTGTGGAATCAGATCCTACGCGCATGTGCGAGCTGTTGGTTGGCTTGCCGGCGGTCAATGTGCTCGGTATCGACGATGTTGTTGGAGAGCCACTCCGCGTGCATATCGAGTGCCGTAGTGATCGACCAGGATGTGCGGGCTGCGGGGTGTTTGCACAGCTGAAGGATCGGCCGGTCGTTGAACTGATCGATCTTCCCGCATATGGCCGCCCGACCCGCCTTGTCTGGCACAAGCGACGCTGGCGCTGCCAAGAGGTGTCATGTCCTCAAGGATCGTGGATTCACACAGAACTTCGCATTGGTGCCCCTCGGATGGCGATGACCGCCCGCGCAGGGCGTTGGGTCACCGAACAGGTCGGTCGTCACGCGAGGAGCGTGAACGAGGTCGCAAAAGAGCTCGACTGTGATTGGCACACCGTGAATGACGCAGTTATTGCCTACGGCAGTGCACTCATTGATGATGACCCACACCGTTACGGCATGGTCAGTGCACTTGGGCTCGACGAGGTGCTGTTTGCCCGAATTGGCCCCTGGCGCCACCAGCAGTTCTCCACCCAGATCGTCGACGTCACGGTTGGCCAGTTACTCGACGTCGTCCCCGGTCGCAGCTCCGAGGCACCCAGCGCGTGGTTGGAGGCAAAGGGCAAGGCTTGGCGAGACAACATCGTCTATGCCACCTTGGATCTGTCTGGTCCCTATCGCAAGGTTTTTACTGAGATGTTGCCCGACGCGATCCAGGTGGCTGATCCGTTCCATGTGGTCAAACTCGCAAATGCAAAGCTTGATGAGTGTCGCAGGCGGGTGCAGAACCTGACGATGGGACACCGAGGTCGAAAGACCGATCCGCTCTATCGCTGTCGGAGACTGCTCACCAAAGCAGACGAGCGACTCACCGATCATGGCCGAGAGAAACTCCTCGGCCTGTTGCGTGCCGGTGACCCAGATGGCGATGTTGGGACCACCTGGCTGGCCAAAGAGGCGGTGCGCGATCTGTATAGCCATACCGATGCCGAACTCGCGTTGGCCTTTGTGGAACGGCTCGGGAAGGATATGAAAGATACTGACAATCCAATCGAGGTGCGATCACTTGGTCGGACACTTCTGCGCTGGAAGCACCAGATCGCGGCTTGGCACAAAGCCCACGTGAGCAATGGACCGACCGAAGCCGTGAACAATCTCATCAAACGCGTCAAACGCGCAGCATTTGGCTTCACCAGTTTTACCAACTACCGGATCAGGTCACTTCTCTACGCGGGAAAGCCCAATTGGGAGCTACTCGCGACGATCGAACCCCATTGAAATCCGAAGCGCC
>DATLTI010000338.1:0-5480 GCA_035533675.1 Acidimicrobiales bacterium
ATGTCGCCAAGCATTGACTTGCGTCGCTCGCCAAAGCCAGGAGCCTTGACAGCAACTGAGGAAAAGGTGCCGCGGATCTTGTTCACGACAAATGTGGCAAGCGCCTCACCCTCAACGTCCTCAGCGACCACAAGGAGTGCCTTCCCGGTCGCCATGACCTTTTCAAGCACAGGAACAAGTGCCTGAACAGTCGAGATCTTCGAGTTGACGATCAGGATGTATGGGTCTTCAAGAATCGCCTCCTGGCGCTCTTGGTCGGTCACGAAGTACGGCGAAAGGTAACCCTTGTCGAACTGCATGCCCTCGGTGAACTCAAGCTCAAGTCCAAAGGTGTTCGACTCTTCGACGGTAACTGTGCCGTCTTTTCCGACCTTGTCAATCGCGTTTGCAAGCACCTCTCCGATACTCGCGTCCGCTGCAGAGATCGAGGCAACCTGGGCGATCTCGTTGCGGCCCTCAACCTCTTTTGACTGTTCGCGGATCGACGCGACGGCTGCCTCGACAGCTGCCTCAATTCCACGCTTGAGCGACATTGGGTTTGCGCCAGCTGCAACATTCTTGAGACCCTCGCGTACGAGAGCCTGGGCAAGCACGGTCGCAGTGGTGGTTCCGTCACCGGCAACATCGTTGGTCTTTGTCGCAACCTCGCGTACGAGCTGGGCGCCCATGTTCTCGAAGGGGTCTTCAAGCTCGATCTCGCGGGCGATGGTTACACCATCATTGGTAATTGTCGGTGAACCGAACTTCTTGTGAAGGACCACATTGCGTCCCTTGGGTCCAATGGTGACCTTGACGGCATCGGCGAGCTTGTTGACTCCCGCCTCAAGGCCGCGCCGTGCGACCTCGTCAAAGCGAAGCATCTTTGACATTACTTGCCTACCTTCGCAAGGACGTCACGGCTTGTGAGGATCAAAAGATCCTCGCCATCGATGGTGATCTCAGTGCCACCGTACTTGGAGTACACGACGCGATCACCTGTTTTGATATCGAGCGGGACGAGCTCGCCCGTCGCATCGGCGCGGCGCCCTGGGCCAACGGCAAGGACCTCGCCCTGTTGTGGCTTCTCCTTGGCGGTGTCGGGAATGACAAGACCCGAAGCGGTCATTTCCTCTGCCTCGCTTGGGCGAACGACGATCCGGTCGTCTAGTGGTTGCAACTTCATTTCTGAGGCCTCCTATGGCTTCATTAGCACTCTGACCTTTGGAGTGCCAATGGTAGTCAAACGGCTGGCACTCGGCAACACCGACCGCGAGTTTTCTGTTCCAGCAGCTAAAGCGCCCTATGCGTGACTGGGAAAGGCGAGGTTGGGCGCCGCTCCAAGCTCGAGAGGCGAGGGGCCATCGACGAAAAGGCGATAGTGGGCGGCTGCGGCAACCATCGCTGCATTATCGGTGCACATCGCCCGAGACGGCATGTAGACCGGCCGACCGCTGCGCTCTCCCATCTGTGTCATCAACTCGCGAAGAGGCCCATTCGCCGCGACCCCACCCGCCAGACAGATCGACCGAGCCGAGATCAGTTCCGCACACCGCTCGGTCTTTTTCACGAGAACCTCGATTGCGCTCTCTTGGAACGCAGCGGCAACAACCGCGCTTGACACCTCTGGGTGAGCATCGACATATTGCACCACTGCGGTCTTGAGTCCAGAAAAGGAAAAATCAAGTCCATCATTGAGCATTGGTGGCGTGAAGCGCACGTGATCTTTGGTGCGCGCGTCGCCACTCAGTGCACCGGCAGCCTGCTCGATCGCCGGACCGCCTGGAAAACCAAGGCCAAGGTATCTCGCCACCTTGTCAAACGCCTCGCCCGCAGCATCATCGACCGTCGAACCGAATACCGAATAACGCCCCGGAGCCTGCATTGAGATGAGCAGAGTGTGGCCACCCGAGACGAGCAGGACGACTGCTGGGAAGTTCATGTCGGGATCTTCTAAGAGTGCTCCATAGAGGTGTGCCTCAAGATGATTGACACCGACAAAAGGAACTCCCCATGCAAGCGAGAGCGATTTTGCTGCAGAGACACCAACCAGAAGTGGTCCGATCAGCCCAGGTCCATAGGTGGCGCCAACGGCGCTGATCGCATCGGAACCATCTCTTGATCTTCCAAAATGATCACAACCTGCCTCCTTGAGTGCTTGGTCGAGCAGTGGAATGATCAACGAGAGATGGGCGCGCGACGCGAGTTCGGGCACGACGCCTCCATAGGCACGATGTAGGTCGATCTGACTCGCGACCACAGACGCAACGATCTGTGTGCCCGACCGCAAAATCGCGACGGCAGTCTCGTCACACGAACTCTCGATTGCGAGCAAAAGATTGCCCGGGCGCGTCTTGGGTGCGATCTCGCTCATCCGGTCCTCCCAGATGATTCGCTCTGTCGCGCAAGAAGTGCACGCTCTTCAAGAGCGGCACGCACCGATCCGAGACGCAGCCGTGACTCGTCCTTGTCAAGGTCATAGACCCACATCACGAGTCCGTCCTCATTGACCTCGGCGTAGTAGTTCTTTCTTATCCCTGCGGGCACGAAACCGAACTGGTGATAGAGCGCCTGAGCCTGAGTATTTGAGACACGCACCTCGAGAGTCGCAGATGTTGCACCAAGCGCAATTGCCTCAATAAGCACCCGATAGAGCAGGAGCTTTCCGATACCGCGCCCCTGGTGTGAAATGTCAACGGCGATCGTCGTCACATGCGCCTCATCGAGGATCATCATCAATCCGACGTATCCAATGACGCGTCCATGATCGAGCGCGACGAGATACCTCCTCGTATCGGTGATCGCGAGCTCATCACGATAGAGAGACCGCGACCAAGGCGCGCTGAACACCGACTTCTCGATGGCAATCACTTCGTCAAGGTTCGCGCTCCGCATCGGCTCCACGCTGATCGCGTCGCGTTGCACTTTTACACGTCGAGAGAATCTCACCGCTCATCCTTTTGAACCTGATCGCGCGTGCTCCAGTTGATCTTCGCATCCGCCTCGCGAAGATAGAGCGGCTCAAGATCCGCTCCGGCGATTCCAGCTCCCGCTATCAATTCAGGAATCGCAAGCATGCCAAGCACGCCTGCGTCGACAAAACGGTCGACGCCGGCTCCAACGACAAAACCCTGTTCGCGAATCAGATCCGCAAAGATCTCTGCGTAGCGACCGACTCCATCTCCAACGATGTGAGCTCCCGAGAGTTCTGGACGTGAACGAAGGTGTTCCACGCATGCCATCGGCGTCGAGAGCGACATCGCATCGGGTGCATCATCGATGGCATAGACCACCTCGGATCGGCGCATGTCGATCACTGCGATCGATCGAGTCCGCTCATTTGCAGCGCCAGCGAGCAGCGCCTCGGTTGACGACAATCCGAGGACGGGAATCCCGAGCGCGAAAGCAAGTGTCTTTGCGGTGGTAACACCGACTCTCAGGCCGGTGAAGAGACCAGGGCCGATATCAACAGCAATAGCGTCGAGCTCTCCCATTGCGACACCAGCTCGGTTCATCACCTGCGAAATCAACGGATGAAGCGTCTCGGTCGAGAGCCTTCCAGGAAGTTCGCTCGCAACGCCAAGCACGCCCTCGTGGTTGACAACCGCGGCGCCGACACCGATCGTTGCGCTCTCAAGCGCGAGGATCAACACTGCTCCTGGCCAATCTCTCGAGTCGCCCTTTTCAGCTCGTCAGCGCATTCGAGCCACCGCGTCGCTGTCGAGGAGAGTCTTGCGACACGATGATCTTGCTCGGTCGAGAGCGACACGACCAATACCGAGGATCCGAAGTACTCGAGATAGCGCTCTCCCCACTCGATCAAAGCTACCCAGCCGTCGCCGAGCAGCTCATCGAGCGCGAGATCATCAAGTTCGCGTTCGCTTTGCATGCGCCAGCAGTCCACATGGGCGACCGGTGGAAGGCACTCATAGCGGTGACAGAGTGCGAATGATGGGCTCGTTACCTCAATATCGCGATCGAGTGCCTCAACGAATCCTTTGACAAACGTTGTCTTCCCGGCACCAAGACCACCACTCAAGATCACGGTATCGCTGGCACGAACCTGCTCTGCGATGGCTGCGCCGAGAGCTCGAGTGTCGAGCTCATCACAGAGCAGAAGTTCATCAACAAGAGGAGCACCGGTCATTTTTGTAGATCACCAAGAAGCTCGGCGCCGAGACGAAAATCAGCCCGCATCAGTTCGAGCACGCCCTTTGGAGAGCGAAGTGCCGCCGCTGGATGAAAGGTCGGAAGTAACCGGTATCCGTCTTGTTCAATGACCTTTCCTCGAAGCGCGGAGATTCCCATCTTTGTGCCGACAAGTGCCCGCGTTGCGATATTGCCGAGCGTCATCACGAGCGATGGGGCGACGAGCGCGATCTGACGGTCGAGAAAATGTGCGCAGCTGGTGATCTCCGCCGGCTTTGGGCTCCGGTTCGCCGGTGGGCGACACTTCACCACATTTGCGATGTAACACTCCTCGCGGCCGAAACCAAACTCCGCTCGCAAGAGATCCATCACGAGACGACCGGAGCGACCAACAAACGGGAGCCCGGAGAGGTCCTCCTCACGGCCAGGCGCCTCGCCAACAAACATCAATTTCGAAGCAACTTGGCCTGATCCAAAGACGACCTTTGAACGCGTGCAGCTGAGGGCACAGGCAACGCAACTCTCTGCTTCAAGGCGCAGGGCTGGGAGCGTAGGCACTCTCCCCTGCTCAGGATCTGCGGTCATGAATCACGACTCGTGGAACGCGCGGCCCGATTGCACAGAGAATCTCATAGGAGATGGTACCGATCCTCTCCGCCCACTCCTCGGCGCTGATGCATTCTCCCCCTTGATGACCAAGAAGCACAACCTCATCTCCAGCGACAATCTCACCGATACTGCCGCAGTCGATCATGATCTGGTCCATCGTGACGTTGCCGATGATTCTCCGACGCCGTCCACGGATGAGCACCTCGCCTCCACTCTCTCCAAGCTGGCGCGGCAGGCCATCTGCATATCCAAGCGGAACCACTGCAATATCGCTCTCTTGCTCGAGCGCGCGCCGCCTCCCATAACTTGGTCTCTCACCTGCATCGAGCGTCCGGACCAAAATCACCTGAGCCTTTAATGAGAGCACCGGTTCAAGCTCTTGTGCAAGGCTCCCTTTGAGCTCGGGTGCAGGAAGGTAGCCATAGAGCGCGATTCCACAGCGCACCCAGTCGCGACGAGCCTCCGGAAGCGCAATCGCAGCGGCACTGTTTGCAAGATGGGTGATCGGAGCACTGATCCCGTGAACCGCAAGTGCTCTGACCGTCGCATCAAACAGCGCGATCTGGAGTTCGGTATAAGGGTCATTGGGCGCGTCGGCAACGCACAGATGCGTCCACATCCCCTCGAGTTCGAGACCTTCGCAATCAAGAACCAGCCTCGCGAGACCAAGGATGTCCTGAGGATCAGCTCCAACGCGATGCATTCCGGTATCGATCTTGAAGTGCACGCCTACGCGAGTACCAAGT
>DATLTI010000339.1:0-1930 GCA_035533675.1 Acidimicrobiales bacterium
GCTCGGAGTTTCTACCCTAACGGAAATCGCTGTGCTCCACCGCACGCAGTTCTACAAACACACCAACTCGCTTGTTGCCTCTTACGACCCCGATCAATCGAAGAAAATGGTGGGAATGATTGACCGCGCTTTCTCGTTTGAACCGTGGTGGCTGAAGCCCGACAAGACAGTGGACCGCGCGGACGACCTTCGAGAGTTTGGCGGACTCGACTCCGGCATCTCGATTCAGCATGGTTCGCAGTTCACTGGACTCGGCCGCGGATCGACTCCAAATGTCGCGCATTTAAGTGAGGTTTCTGAGTACATCGAACCGGAAGAATTGATTGACGCTTCGCTCATCAACGCCATGCACCCGTCGCCCAAGATGTTTCTGGTTCTCGAATCGACGGCCAAGGGGCGCAAGAATTACTGGCATCGCCTGTGGGAGCACTCGAAGGCAAACTATGGTTCCGGAAAGGCTTCGCTCTATCCGATGTTCCTTCCGTGGTTCGTGGGACGCGACATCTATCCGACTACGACTTGGCTCGACATGCACCCGATACCCCAGGAATTCGAACCCGCCACACTGACCTACCATCACGCCGAACGTGCCAAGAATTACGTGCGCTCGAATGAACTGCTCCAGAAGTTTCTCGGCGAAGAGTGGGAGATGCCCGTCGAGCAGATGTGGTGGTGGGAAGTGACGCGCGACGAGTACAAGGCGAAGGACATCCTCAATAAGTTCTACGAAGAGATGCCGGCGGACGACCTAGAAGCGTTCCAGTCCACTAACCGCTCCGCCTTCGATGCCGACGTGCTCTCGGTCTACCGCGAGTCCTGCAAACCCCCCATTGGAGTTTTCGGATTCAAGGGCAGACCCGACGAAATCCCGATGCGCTTCTGGCCGGAGAGCCGTGAAATAGACACCGACAGCCCGTGCATCAACATCAAGTCCCGGTGGAGCCCTTCGCAACCGGCGACCGAGTGCCAGCTTGTTCCCATGAGGATGCGCGAATGGCCTATGCGCGACCCGATGGGGAAATTGCTGGTATGGGAGATGCCTGAGGACGAGGAAGAGTACGGCATCGGAATCGACACAGGTGACGGCGTGGGCCTCGACCGCACGACGCTCGAAGTCATACGCAAGGCGACCGTGGAGCGACCGTGGGGCCAGGCCGCAGAGTTTCACTCTCCCTACATCGGAGCATCGGAATTCTGGCCTGTGGCGCTTGCGGTCTCGACGCTCTACGCCACCTACCGTCAAGGACAGGTGCGCCAGTGCCGCGTAGCTATCGACTGCCTGCGAAACGGAGAGTCGGTGCAGTTCGAGATGAAGAAGCACGGCTGGTGGAACTTCCACCCGTGGCAACGCTACGACCAGCGCCGGATTCGCCAGAGCCAGCATCACCGCGAAGGATGGTTCTCGAACTCGTGGTCGCGCGCGATGATGATGGACTACGTGATCCGCGCTCTCAAGGACGAATTCATCGACATCTACTCTCCGTACTTCGTGGACGAAATGGGCGACCTCGAACGCGATGAGATGCGGCAATCACTCAAGGCGACCTTTGGTGGACACGACGATTTATTCGTTGCACTCGGTCAAATCTACTTCAGCATGATTATCATGGATGTGCGCTCAGGGCGACCGCCGACTATCCCGATGAAGACGCGCAACCACGACATTGTGTTCGACGACCCCATCTGGCAACCAGGATTTCAGGCGACAGACTCCGGCCCGCGCGATTGGGGCACGCGGGACGAGTTGCTGGCGCGAGTGGAAATGGAGGAGGAAGAATGAACCAGCAAGAAATAAATAGGCTCCTCGCTCTTGATGAACGAGCACCGAAACATGTTTTCAGAACGAAACTGTGGAGGATATTGGCATGCCGATTTATTCCTATTCCTGTGAAAAAGACGGAATATTTGAACTCACTTTACCGTTGAGAAA
>DATLTI010000340.1:0-1224 GCA_035533675.1 Acidimicrobiales bacterium
GGCGACTTCAACCGGTCAACGCAACAAGCTCGGCAAGTTTCTCTACAGGCATCATATAGTCGAGCGTCTTGCGTGGTCGTCCGTTGAGACTGCGTTGTATTCGCATGAGGTCCTCGACCGAGTGTTTGGAGAGGTCAGTGCCCTTTGGCATGTACTGGCGCAGCAGTCCGTTGGTGTTCTCGTTAGAGCCCCGCTGCCAGGGCGAGTGGGGATCACAGAAGTAGATCGGCACGCCGGTCGCCACGGTGAACGATCGGTGGTTCGCCATCTCCTTGCCTTGGTCCCAGGTGACACTGCGCACGAGCTCACCGGGCAGGGTCGCGATGGCCTTTCGCATCGCGTCTTCGACGGCCAGCGCGCTGCGGTCCTTGCCCAGGTGCAAGAGCAGCACGAACCGAGTCGAGCGCTCCACCAATGTGCCGACGGCGCTGCGTCCGTTCGCGCCGATGATGAGGTCACCCTCCCAGTGACCCGGCACCGCTCGATCGGCTACCTCAGCGGGACGCTCGGAGATCATCACCATGTCGGGGATCTGGCCGCGCGCTTGCACGAAACCCTGACTGCGCCGTTTGGCTCGACCCGAGCGCAGACACCGGGCGAGTTCCCGACGCAGTTCACCCCGGCCCTGCACATAAAGCGACTGATAGATGGTCTCGTGGCTTAGCTGCATGGTCGGATCACCCGGAAATTCCCGACGCAGGCGACAAGATATCTCGTCGGGTGACCAGAACTCTTCGAGCCATTGCGTCACCTTCTCACACAACGCGGGGTTGCTGAGCTTGGCCGACTTGGGGCGTTTCGTGCAAGCTCGTGCTCGCTGATGTGCGGGCCAGATGCGATAGCTCTCTCGCCCACCGTTGGCCTTCACCTCTCTCGTGACCGTTGAGGGCGCGCGGCCAAGTGCCCGGGCTATTGTCCGCATTGACAGTCCCTGGTGAAGTCCGAGCAGTATTTCCTCACGCTCGTGCACGCTGAGGCGACCCGTCGCAGAGGTCCACGCATCCGGCCGAGCGTCACGTCTCTGGCCACGCAGGACTACGTGAACGCCCTGCCAACTGATACCAACTTCTTTAGCGATTGCCCCCTGAGAGAGTCCATGCTGTCGAAGTCGAAAGACCAGTTGTCGTTGTTCGTTGGTCAAATGGGCAGCCAATGGAATCTCCTCGGTGAGCAGTCATGAACAGAGTCACTCACCAAGTGTTGCGCTCACCCCTTGAAACCGCC
>DATLTI010000341.1:0-6600 GCA_035533675.1 Acidimicrobiales bacterium
GATTCCAGCCTTGACCAGAGCCTCGATCCCATAGGAGATCATCGGGCGGTCGTTGATCGGAAGAAGATGCTTGTTGGTGATTCGGGTCAATGGATAGAGTCGGCTCCCGGTGCCCCCGGCAAGAAGCACCCCTTTCATGAGAGGCTCGTGACGTGGCAAACGGACACATCGAGAAATGGCATGCGCACCACCTTAGTTGAGGTGCACTTTCAGCCAGAGAGGTGTCGAAGCTCGCGAAACACCGCATCACAGAACGGGGGCCACGCCTCAGCCGACCACGGTCCGAACCTGCGGTCGCTGAGAAGACCAATACCAAACCCAGCGGCGGGATCGATCAGGACAAAGGTTCCGCTCTGGCCAAAATGGCCATAGGAGCGCTCTGAATTGTCCTCACCTGTCCAGTGAGGATATTTCGAAGACTTGATCTCAAAGCCGAGACCCCAGTCGCACGGATCCTGGCGACCAAAGCCAGGAACGACCCCCGCGAGTCCCGGAAACGCGACAGAGGTCGCCTCTTCCATCAGCGAGTAGGAAACAAGCGATGGATTGAGCAACTCTTTAATGAACTTGGCGACGTCCCCAATAGTTGAAGCCCCAGCCGCTGCAGCCGAACCCAGGCACGTCGTCGAATCCATAGAAAGCGGCGCGAGGACGCCGGTGGTCAGGTATTCCTCAAATGCAATCTCCGAGCGCTCCGCAAGATAATCACCGAGCACTTCGAAACCCACATTGGAATAAATGCGCTTTGCCCCCGGGACCGCTAGCGCAATCTTGCGGTCATGCTGGCTGAGACCTGAGGCATGTGACAGGAGGTGTCGAACCGTCGATCCATTAGGACCGGCCGGATCACTGAATGCGAGGGTCTGCTCCTCCACCGCAACAAAGATGGACATTGCAGTCAAAAGCTTGGTTACCGATGCAAGTGGAAAATGAAACTCCAGATCGCCGCGCAGTCCAACAATGTCTCCTGACCGGCCTACGACAGCTGCGGCGACATGGTCTGCGCCAAAGTCATCGATAAGTCCGAGCGATTGCATGATCGTGTCAGTTCCTGCTCTTGCCCAAGAAGGCATTAAACGTCAAGGAACCGGCGAACAGCGATCGTTGAACCCACAACGCCAACAACAACTCCAATCAAGACAACGACAACTTCAGTTGAGATCAACTGACCGAGCGGAAGTGTCGATGATGAGAGATAACGACGAACGAGATAGTTCACACCAATGTTTGACAAAAGCACAATGCCAGCGGCGAAAATCGCGCCGATCAGTCCCTGCACGAGACCTTCAAGCATGAACGGAATGCGGATAAACCAGTTCGTTGCACCGACAAGTTTCATCACGCTCACCTCACGTCTTCGCGCAAAGATCGCCATGCGAATCGCATTCAGGATCAACACGAGAGAAGAGATCAGAAGAACGATGGCAATCGCAAGAAGGACGACCTGCAAGATGTTTGTAATCCGTTGCATCGTCCGGACACTTTGAGCAGGGTACTGTGCATGGCCCTGAAACACGCCTGGCACACCGTTAAATATTGCCGCAACGGCGGGAGCATCATTCGCATTTTGCAGCTGGCACCGGAAAACTGTCGGAGTGATCGCTGGCGTCAATGCTTCGAGTGCCGTCGGCTCGCCAGCAAGAACCTGCTTGGCCTGAAGATACGACGCTTCGTGATCAAGATAGGTGCACCCAGTGATCTGTGGCTCTTGCGAGATCAGGACACGGATCTCGCTGAGCTGTTGAGGGGTCGCGTCCGCGTTCATGAACACCTGGAGGCTGACGTTGTTCGACCACTGCGAAATCTGACGGTTGACAACTTGGCGCAGCAAGAGCGCAGTTCCCACGAGAGAGAGCGAGACCGCGACGGTAAGAACCGCCGCGAGCGCCATCACCCTGTTGCGCCAAAGGTTCGCCGCAGTCTCTTTGGCAACATAATCAAACGAGACAGCCACGGCCCTCTACCTCTCTTCGGATCGCTCTGATAGCCATCTCTTGGAGCACTGAACTCACTAGCGACGTCCTCGTCTGGCGCGAGTCTGGCGACCGGGCATGGAGGCAAGGTCCTCATCATCGCCTGAAACCGCACCGACGCTGATGGACGAAAAGCCACGCAACTGAGTACCTGAGGCATCGCCGTAGATGCCGCGCGCCTGGTCGCGGACCAAGTGGCCGTGTTCGAGCTGGATGACGCGTCTGCGCATCTCGTCCACGATTCCCACATCGTGGGTGGCCATCAGCACCGTCGTCTCAGTTTTGTTGATTCGTTCGAGCAATTTCATGATGCCAGAACTCGTTGCAGGGTCAAGGTTTCCGGTGGGCTCGTCAGCAAGTAGCAAAAGAGGACGATTGACGAATGCACGCGCAATTGCGACGCGCTGCTGTTCTCCACCAGAGAGCTCATGGGGTCTGCGGTCCATCTTCTGGCCGAGGCCAACAAGGTCAAGCACCTGCGTGACCTGAGTCTTGATGACTCCTCGAGGACGTCCAATCACCTCTAGAGCAAAGGCAACGTTCTCTGCGACTGTCTTGTTCGGCAGGAGCCGGAAGTCTTGGAACACACAACCGATGTTTCGTCTCAGATAGGGAATACGCGCTGGAGCAAGTCTGCCAATGTCGCGACCGGCGACCCAGATCGATCCAGAGTCGGGGGTCTCCTCCCGCAGCAACAACTTCAAGAATGTTGTCTTGCCCGAACCCGAAGCACCGACGAGAAATACGAATTCGCCGCGATCGATCTCAAGAGAGATGTGCGCAAGCGCGTCAATGCCTGGTAGGTACGACTTGGTGACGTCATCGAAGCGGATCATCGTCCTCTTCCTATCCTTTTCTTTTGCAGATCAAGTCCACGTTGTCAATACTGGCATGATCGATAAAAAATTTTGTCACATGCGACATTTTGCTGCGCGATGTGTTCGTGTTACCCTACCCCAATGCTCCCGAGAGTGGAGGCCAATATAGCGCAAAATCGCTCTGAAATGATGCGACAAAAAGATTAAAGTCCCAGTTCAAAGGCGTTAAATGTGCCTAACCCGGTTCATTTGTCCGCCGCCAGCGAAGGTACGCAGACATGAAGTCATCGAGGTCTCCGTCAAGCACTGCATCAACGTTTCCGGTCTCGTGTTCAGTGCGCAGATCTTTCACTAATTGATACGGTGCCATGACATATGAGCGGATTTGATTACCCCATGCAACATCAGACTGGGGTCCCGCAAGCGCAGTAAGTTCCGCGCGCCGCTCAAGACGTTGGCGTTCTGCAAGTTTTGCCGCAAGTACCTGCATCGCCTTTGCCTTGTTTTGTAGCTGACTTCGCTCGTTTTGACATGAGACCACTATTCCAGTTGGAAGATGCGTAATACGCACAGCGGAATCGGTGACGTTGATGTGCTGTCCTCCTGCGCCAGATGACCGATAGGTGTCAATGCGAAGATCTTTTTCATCAATATCGGCAACATCTTCGAGATCATCGAGAAACGGTGTTACCTCAAAACTTGCAAAACTTGTTTGGCGTCGATGTTGAGAATCAAACGGAGACATCCGCACGAGCCGATGCACACCTCTTTCGGCGGAGAGTAGTCCGTAGGCGTGCTGACCACGAACGACAAATGTTGCTGACAAGATGCCTGCCTCCCCACCCTGGGAGATCTCGTCAATCTCGACATTCAGACCGCGGCGCTCAGCCCAGCGGAGGTACATCCGCAACATCACCTCTGCCCAGTCCTGGGCATCGGTTCCACCCGCGCCTGCGTGAATCTCGGCGATGGCATCGCGCTCATCGAACTCACCAGAAAACAGACTTCGCAGCTCAAGCTCGTCTAGGGCTTTGCCGACCTGATCAGTTTGGGCGTGAAGCCCATCACGCATCTCAAGGAGTGTCTCGTCTCCTTCATCATTCGCGATTTCAAAGAGCTGACGAGCATCCTCAATCTGCTGATAAAGACCGTCAAGCAGGTCAATATCAGCCTTGACGCGGGTGTAGGATGTCGTGATCTTGCGCGCATTCTCAAGGTCGTTCCAAAGATCAGGAGCTCCGACGAGCTCCTCGAGCCTTCGCAGCTCAACTCGCAAATCGTCGAGTCGCAGATACTTCGATGCCGCATCGAGGCGCTCCTCAAGCTCGTCGAGAACGACAGATAAGTCGGGACGATCTTCAGCTGGGGCGTTCGCGCCGCCCGTGGGTCCGGAGGCTGCCATCAGCGGTTAGTTCGCGCCGTGGCAGAGCTTGTACTTGCGCCCCGAGCCACATGGGCACGGGTCGTTACGTCCAACCTTTGTTACGGGTGCCGTGATTCCAGCGACAGGCACCGCAGGAGCTCTGCGCTGTGGTGATTCAACCACCGTCGACGCGGATATCGGAGCCTCGGCAGCCGATGCAACACTCAGCTCCCCAACTGGATCGTCAGCCGCCTCAAAGGTTGCCCTGGAGTAATCCGGGGAGTTCTGGGTCTCGTCTATCAGCACTTCGACATGAGTTACATGACGGAGGAAGTCGTCATCGATCGCAGTCATGAGATGTCCAAACATCTCGAATCCTTCACGCTGCCATGCGACAAGAGGGTCGGTCTGCGCAATCCCTCGGAGGTGGATTCCCTCTCGGAGATAGTCCATCTCTGCAAGATGCTGCCTCCAACGCTGATCAATGATCTGCAACATGATCTGTCGTTCAATCTGTCGCGCCATCTCTTCGCCGCCGGGCAGCGACTTTTCGTGTCCTTCGTAGAATTCCAACGCCTCCGCGAGCGCGCTGTCGAGGAGTTGTTCGACAGACTCCGCCTGAGCAAGGTCAGCTGCAGAGAACTGTGTTGGGTAGTACAAGGAGATCTCATGCACGAGACGGGTCAAGTCCCAATCCTCGGCAAACTCCGACGGGCAACAATCATGAACTGCCCGGTCGACAGCGAGTTCAAGAAGCTCAAGCGTCCGCGTTCGAAGGTCCTCGTTGTCGATGACCTGCATGCGGCGCTCATAGATGATCTTGCGCTGCTCGTTCATGACTTCGTCGTATTTCAGAACGTCTTTTCGAACCTCGGCATTCTTCTGCTCAACGGTATTCTGCGCCCGCTCAATTGCCTTAGTTACCATGCGCGCCTCGATTGGCACATCATCTGGCAAGGCCTTGTCCATTACCCAGCTCATAGCCCCTGTCGCAAAGAGTCGCATAAGCTCATCTTCAAGCGACAAATAAAAACGACTCTCGCCGGGGTCACCTTGACGTCCAGCTCGTCCTCGCAACTGATTATCAATTCGTCGTGACTCATGTCGCTCACTACCGAGCACATAGAGTCCACCAAGCTCTCGAACCTTCTCGGCTTCGACAGCAACCTCTTGATTGAATCGCTGGGTGAGCTCAGCAAACCTCCGCCCTCCCTCTTCACCGCTCGGCTCTACGCCTTCTAGGACAAGCGTCTCCCCAGCGAGCCCTGCGGGGTTCCCTCCGAGCAGGATGTCGACGCCACGTCCAGCCATGTTGGTTGCCACCGTTACTGCGTGGAGTCGACCGGCCTGGGCGACGATCGATGCCTCTCTCTCGTGGTATTTCGCATTCAAGACTGCGTGGGGAATTCCCTGCTTGTCCAAAAGTCGGGAGAGATGTTCTGACTTTTCGACCGAGGCGGTACCAACGAGAACCGGCTGGCCCGTCTCATAACGCTCGGCAATGTCGTCGACAACGGCACCAAATTTTGCATCTTCTGTCTTGAAGATGAGATCCGGGAAGTCCTTGCGGACCATCTCACGGTTTGTTGGAATCGGGATGACCTGGAGATTATATGTAGAGGCAAATTCGGCGGCCTCTGTCTCAGCCGTCCCTGTCATTCCGGAGAGCTTTTCGTACATGCGGAAGTAGTTCTGCAGTGTCACCGTCGCCCAGGTGTGGTTCTCATCGAGGATATTGACGCGCTCTTTTGCCTCAACAGCCTGATGGAGTCCATCTGACCAACGTCTCCCATCGAGAATTCGCCCGGTGAATTCGTCAACGATCTTTACCTCGCCGTCAGCGACGAGGTAGTCCTTGTCACGGCGATAGAGCTCTTTGGCTTCAAGTGCCTTACCGAGTTGGTGGACATAGTTGACCACCGCGCTGTCATAGAGATTCTCGATACCAAGCTGGCGCTCTACCTTTGCGATTCCATCTTCGGTAGGAACCACGGTGCGCTTTTCCTCGTCAACTTCATAGTCGACCTCTCGCTTGAGACTTCGAACCACTGAGGCGAACTGATAGTAAAGGCGAGTTGATTCATCAGATGGACCACTGATGATGAGTGGAGTACGCGCCTCGTCAATAAGAATCGAGTCGACTTCGTCGACTATCGCGAAGTTGTAACCGCGCTGCACCATCTGGTCTCGCTCAACGGCCATGTTGTCGCGCAGGTAATCGAAACCAAATTCTGTATTGGTGCCATAGGTAATATCCGCGGCATACGCCTCGCGCTTTTTCTCAAAATCCTGAACATCTGCTGAGACAAGTCCAACGGTCATGCCAAGGGCTCGATAAACCTGACCCATCCACTCCGCGTCACGGCGTGCAAGGTAATCGTTCACCGTGACGAGGTGCACGCCATTTCCCGAAAGCGCGTTGAGGTATGCGGCAAGCGTTGATACG
>DATLTI010000342.1:0-5251 GCA_035533675.1 Acidimicrobiales bacterium
GCTGACGATAAGACCCGGATTGTCTTGGTGTTCGAGGCGATGGTCGATCTTTGTGTATTGCCGTACGATCTCGCCCTGGTCCCGGGGCTCTTGTTTCCAGTGGATCGGGTTCAGACGTGCGCCGGGCATTGATCCGGGAAAAGCGCGTGGGCCGGCACCACCGGTCATGAAGACGGGATAACCACCTCGCCACGCGGCGTGGATTCCTGCGCCCATGTTCATCGAACCCGCATCGACATGGACCGCAGTTGCCGCCGGCTGGTTCCTGATCATTGCATTGCCAATGGCCGCGTTGAGCGCAACGTGCTCATGGTTGAGAGAGACAAGGTTGGGAGCTGGCCAGCCGTGGTGCTTCGCACGTGCAATTGCCTCTTGAAAGAACACCAGCTCGGAACCCGATACAAAGAAGAGGTTGTCAACACCCCCCAATTTCATAGATGCGACGATGGCATCCGACCACTCTTCTGCACCGACTTCAGTCCACCACTTCTCCATGCTGCAAGTCCCCCCAAATAGATGTTGATGTTCCCAATGTGTACCCCAGTGGTTACGCGCGTAATCTACAGTAGGAATTGGCATGTCCCCGGATTAAGTTTTCATCCCCGTCAAGATTTATACTTCTGTTTGCAAGACGAGACTCGGCGACGGTGGGCGTAAATTTGTCACTCGTGCCTAAGTCGTGAGAGCACAGACGCGTCTGCGATTGGACAATTATCTGCGCGTCATTTGGATAGCCATTCGATATTTATGCCAAAGAAGGCTCTCGTCTCACTCTGTGTCTGTGGGAATCATCATCACCAGACAACGACCTCTTGTACGAATCAGGAATTGTCCTTGTGTACGCTGCGACGGCGATGACACTCATCTTTGTCGAACTCGGCATCTGCAATGCGCATGTCGAGAATCCCCGTTGGATCAAATTCGCGGCCTCGATTCTCATGTGCATAGTCGGGGTCGCAACCGTCACGAAATGTTGATGATCCCCGTAGACCTAGGGGCGTCGAAGGACAGAGACGACGTAATCGCTGTCGTCGAGGAATGGTTCTCTGTTCCATGTGGACCAACGATCCGCGAGTGACATGCCGGTGTTTTCGAGTGATGCGTCGAAGTCTTTGAGGCTGTAACCCCGGTTGAGCTGGAAGCCAACGACCATCACGCCACTTGACACGACATGCAAGGCGCAGGCCTTAATAAGTGTCGATCTCGACGCTTCAGGACAGAACAAAGGAACATTGCCAGCGAGAACAACAACATCGAACACTCGATCAAGAGCAAGTGTGGCGAGATCTGCTTGCATCCATTCGAGCTCGGGGGCCAACCGCCGTGCCTCCGCAATCATCGACGTATCCACGTCCACGCCGAGTACCTTGATGTGATGCCGATCTAGTTCGATTGCGACTCGTCCAGTGCCACATCCTGCATCGAGCACAGACATTGGATGAAAAGAACGGACGAGCGAGGCTTCGCCGTGCATGTCGATACCTTTTTTGGCAGTGGCATCTATTCTTTCCTGATAGGCCCTCCCATCAAAGCGCGAAACTGAATCCATGGACCAGCATCTCTCACGTTGGAGCTGAACGGCAATATTTCAACCGAGCACAGAGGCTCACTGGACTCGGCAAGTATGAAACTTGTAAATACGAACGAGAGGAGGTCGTCCAGATGATCATCTGGATCCTCGGCTAAGAACTTGGCCAACTAGTCGGGACGTCCGGTGAGCATCACCTGATGCCCGAGCCGTGCCCAGCTACTTTCGGTCGCGCTCCACTCGCACGTCCACCACCGCTACTCGACCGCTCCGGACCTCCTCGACAGCCCATGACATTGCTCGGTCAAGCTCGTTCGGGTCTTCAATCGGACCCATTGCCGAAGCCCCGTATCCGCGGGCCACAACTGCGAAATCGACATTCGGGTCCTCATATCGAGTGCCGATCCATGCGTTGCCGGGTTCGCGGCCCCGGATGCCTGCGATCATGTATTGATGGAGTTCGTCGTTGTAGAACGACGAGTTGTTGTTCACAACAACGAGCAGCGGTAGGCGGTAGTGCACCGCGGTCCAGATGGCGTTGGCCGCCATGACGAGATCTCCGTCACCGATAATTGCGATCGCGACCTTTCCCTGTTCTTGCGCGGCGAGGGCAATGCCGACCATCGCGCCCGGCCCATAACCGACTCCGGAGCCACCGCTGTGGCCCATGTACTCGCCGGCACCCTTGAACTCCCAGACTCCAAGTGGCCAACTGCGCGTATTGCGTAGTGCAAGGATCCAGGGGAGGTGCTTCACCGCACTCCAAACAGCCTCAACCATCCGTCCGGCAGAGATCGGAACGTTCTCACGATTCGCTTCAAGCCTCTTTCGAGCAGATTCGAACAGCTGTTCATGACGGACACCAATGACCTCGCGACGGCTCGTCCGATCAGCGGCGTGTGGATCCTCGCCAGCAGTTATGAGCCGCTCGACGACATTCAGGACCTGAGTAAGGCCGACGATCGGGTCCGCTATGAGCTCCACCTCCCGCTCGATCGCAGCGTTGTTCATGTAGCACCATGACGACGGTGCGAGGCTGTTCTGCGAGATGTCAATCAACTTCGCGCTTCTATGTCCAGCAGAGGTACCGCGGCTCTCGGCATAGGAGCCCGTCACGATGCCGGGGTCAACGACGTCGACCGCAAGGATGATGTCTGCCTCTTCGAGTACTGACCGATCACCGGTGAGGTTGAGTGCGTGGTTACTGGGAAATGAGACAAAGCTCTGGTCGTCTCTGTAGGCCGCACCGAGGAGCTCACAGAGGCGGACGAGCGGATCGGTCACTCCGGGATAGAGCCCGGCTCGACCCGCAGTAACGAGAGGAAACTTGGCGGCGAGCAACAGGCGAGCCGCGCGCTCAACCTCGAACTCGGCAGCTGCGAGCTTCGGGATGGGACGGACATCAGGGGCGCCGGGCGCGTTGCCAGCTATGCGGCGCTCTTGAACCTCTGCGTCAACGGTCACGTAGGTAGGTGCCATCGGAGCCGATCGTGAGAAACGATGTGCCTGGGCGATCGCCTCAAGAGTCCCAGACTCATCGATCGGGTTCGCCGTCCATTTCGTGAAGTCGCGCACAAGGTCTGCCTGAGTACTTGCCGAGTGGGTCCAGTCGAGCGATCGACGTTCGCGCGGCAACTCCGGGCCGCTGCCACCAAGGACGAGCAACGGTACGCCATCGGCCCACGCGTCGAAGACTGCCATGCTTGCATGCATGAGTCCAACGAGATCATGTATCGCGGCAGCGGCGGGGTTTCCACTCGCCTTTGCATAGCCATGAGCCACCGCGACCGCGATCTCCTCGTGCAGACACAAGATGACCTTCGGGTCGACATTGCCTCCGTAGTTCACGACCGAATCATGAAGTCCCCGGAAGCTCGAACCCGGATTGAGCGGAAGGTAGCGATAGCCGAGGTCGCGCAACAGGTCGGCGATTCGATCGGAGACGTAAATGGGATTGCGCTCGGTGACTGGTTCGACAGGCACCTCAACTGCAGAGAACTCTAACCCTTGACGCACTACCACGGCCCCCCCCTTGCATGGGAATATTGATGTCTTGCGCCCGGTGTCCGAGCGCAAGCGGCACCGTAGCACAGGGTCTCTAGCGCGGGTCAAGTGGTGATACACAGAACTAAATGCTCGATGAGCCTTTCGCGACTCGCTGCATTTACTCGTCATCGATGTTCCTCAAGATCGTCATCCGCAGATGCTGGTTCCCGACGCGTCTTTACTTGGGCGTAGTACCACGATGTGCAATCTCAAAATCGTCGTATGCGATCGCGTATTCATCATGACTACGGGCGAGATCTTTCATCGGCTATTCCGTGCTTGGCCAAAGAACAATGGCGGTCTCAACTGATCAGCGCAAGAAGCTCGGCAAGCTGACCTTATGGGAATGCGACTCTGCTCGCGTAATCCCATTAACTCGTGAAATCCTATTAATTAGCCACCTCATCATTTTGAGAGGTCATTCCGCTAATTGGTGAATTCCAGATCAGTGAGTCTGTAAACGCGCCTCACTTTGCGCTGATTCCGGCTCGTTCACCAAATACCCTGACCTGGGTCGTCCTGAGGTTTCTGAGGACTTTACTTTCAGGAGGTAGGGGTCCTCACTTTGGATGCACCTGTTCTGGGACATGAATGACACTCGATCGCGCGCGGATCCTTCCCTGGTTTGTCTGCAGTGCTCGCGGCCTGGGATAAAAAGTAGATGGATTCGGGGGCAGGTCAAGGCTCTCTTGGGCAGGAATCATTTTCCTATTATGGGAGATTCCCTGTTACCCACAATGGGAAAGCCCACTACCATTGAGGTACGGCGAACAGGGAGGTCCAAAATGGTTGTCATCGAGACCGATGCTCGGAGCCGCGTCATCATCCCAGGTCGCAGCAATGAGATGTTTGTTGTCCGTGATAACGCTGATGGCAGCATGTTGCTTGAGCCGGCGCACATAGTCACTGATGCCCAGCGAGAGTATGACTCCAGCCCCGAGTTGCAGGAGCTCCTGTCAAGGGCGACGGCTTCTACCACTGTCCATCGTGCGCGCCGCCGTCGCTTGGTGTGAGTGCAGAATCCTTTGACGGCAAAAGGTCATCTGAGCCTGAGGAGTGGCCACTCGATGACGATGATTGTTATTCGCAGGTGGCCGACGAGCAGCTTGACGAACTAGAACGCGGGAATGATCCAGAGTTGTACAACGCAGTACTCGGTACGTGCGCGGAGATACTTGCAGATCCGGGTCGAGCGCAGTCGCGCTCTAGTGCCATCACCACCAAGGAGGGAATTTGTTTTCGCCTTGCTGTGCAGGATCACCATCCTTACAAGGTGTTCTGGTCTTCCGACGGACCGCGAATTGAGGCCGTATTTCCTTATCCGTAGATAGTGGTCCGAACCTCTTCGCGTCGCCGCAAAGCATCGATCTCTTGCGATCGGGGGAGTTTGGGTACGAACTGGTGAACCATTTCGGGGGATTCGCGTGAACAACCCCGCTGGTGGTCGAGACCGGCGTCGATCCGGTGACCTCACGCTTTTCAGGCGCGCGCTCTGCCAACTGAGCTACTCGACCAAGCCACTACCGTGGTGCACGCGTCGAGCACGTTCGGCAGCAAACTGGCGGACCTGACGGGATTTGAACCCGCGACCTCCGCCTTGACAGGGCGGCGTGCACTCCAGGCTGCACCACAGGTCCGTGAACTACGTACCGCCCACGATGCGGACATCTCTGGGCG
>DATLTI010000343.1:0-1352 GCA_035533675.1 Acidimicrobiales bacterium
CGTGGGACTCGGCATAGTCAGACGCATTTATAGGGCCGTCAGGAAGCTCATGAGCCGATCGTCTGCTCGATAACGACCAAGCTTGCTGTGTGTCGGTGTTGTCTTTGCCAATGCTTCCTGTTTCATCGCCAGATTGGCGTCGAGATAGATCTGGGTGGTCTCGATCGACTCATGACCTAACCACAGCGCGATGACTGATCGATCGACACCTGCTTGCAGCAACTCCATGGCTGCCGTGTGCCTGAGAACGTGGGGAGACACCACTTTTTGTTGCAGAGACGGGCAACGTTGGCGCGCGGTAGCCAGATGTTTGGCCAGCAGATATTGAACTCCGTCGGTGCTCAGGCGAGTTCCGCGCGCACTGGTGAAGACCAGATCGGTCGCGCGCCGGGTCGGTTCGGCGAGCCAAGCGACGAGTATCCGCGCCAGTTGTCGAGTCAGCGGTGTGCAACGCTCCTTTCGCCCTTTGCCTTGGCAACGCACGTGCGCGCCAGTCCCCAGTGCCAGGTCTTCCCGGCGTAAGGCAGTAATCTCCGATACGCGCAGACCCGTTTGAACGGCGAGTAACAACAGCGCGCGATCACGCCGACCGGCCCAACTGCTGAGATCGGGGACGTCGAGCAACGCAGCGATCTCCGGACGGGTGAGAAAACCCACGAGCTTCTTCTCGTGACGTTTATTGGGGATCGCGAGGACACGCTGGATCAGCGCCGCCTGCGCGGGCTCCTCATAGGCTGCAAAGCGAAAGAAGGAACGGATGGCGGTCAAACGCAGGTTGCGACTGCGAGCCGTGATGCCGCGCGTGCTTTCCAAATCGTCGAGGAACGCGCCTATCAATGGCGCTTGCAGATCGGTAAGCAATAATATCGAGGGCGCTTTACGCAGCTGTCGCTGGGCAAAGCGCAGCAGCAGACGAAAGGTGTCGCGGTAGGATGCAATGGTGTGCGCGCTCGCTCGTCGTTGCGCCATCAGGCGTTGAGTAAAGAAGCGTTCGAGGAGTATCGGAAAGTCGTGGATGTCCTTCATGGCCAGTTCTCCCAGCGCTTCTCCAGACGGCGCTTGGCCAAGCCCATCAACTGCGGATGGGCGCTCAAATACCAGTAGGTATCGCTGATGTGGGCGTGTCCCAAGTAGGTCGAGAGGACCGGCAGTCGTCGTTCGCTGTCCTGTCCGGATCGATACCATCGCATCAATGTCCTGACTGCGAATCGATGGCGAAAATCGTGCAAGCGCGGCCCGTGTCGATCCTTGGGGCCTCTCAAGCCGATCTGGCGCGAGAGACGATAGAAAGTGCGCCGCACGTTCGAACTCTCCAAGGTTTTTCCTCGATCGTTCACCAGAAAACGCGGCGC
>DATLTI010000344.1:0-10252 GCA_035533675.1 Acidimicrobiales bacterium
GACCTCAATGATCGTGAACGGCTTTATCGAGCCGATCACGAAGACGCTTCCGATGGAATATGCCGTCGAGTGGAGCCGACTGATCGAGCTGCAGATGGAAGGGTCGGTAGGCTGAGTCTCTGCCTTTGACCAAGAGTCGGCGGCACTGAGGAGGTCCGGCACACATGCCGATGCGCGAGGAATGCAAGAACTATCAATCGAGGACGTATGGCAGCGGCGAGGTTGCGCGGCTATGCATTCTCGATCTAGCTCCCGAGGCCCCATGGCGCTGTCCTGAGAACTGCCCGTCCTATGTCCGTCGTCTTGCAGACGCGGGCTGGACACACGGAAGCCTGATCGAGCCACCGATCGAAGATGAGCCTGAGGGAGAACATGTCGCTGAACTACTCGACGAGGCAGAGGACATCGTGAATGCTGTCGTCGCTTCGGCGCGCGAAGAGGTACAGGCTTCTCGAGACGAAGAGGAGAACGTGCAATATGCGCGCGGGTTCCGTCGTCTCTTTCGCAAGAACAATCCAAAGAGAGATCAATGAATTTGTCGGACAAGCAGTTTTCCGTCGAGGCCGTCGAGGCCCTCGGCGGTTCAACCTGGATCGCGCAGTATCGAAAAACAGCACTGGCTCGCCTTGGCGAGGTATCCGCGGCGATCTCAAGTGTCGAGGACTGGCGCTATAGCCGTATCGATGAACTCGATCTCACAACGTATGGTTCTGTCTCGCCACCGACAGGCAAGACTCCCGAGATCAGCGCGCACGCACGTGCATTCCTCGCCGATTTTGGGAGTTACGGAGCGCTCGCGCATGTGCTTGACGGTGTGCTTGTCTCGGTAGAACTCGGCGACGAGATCAGACAATCGGGGATCACGATTCGCTCGATCGCAGACTTTGACGCGCCAATCGATCGGTTCGGTTCATTGCTCTGTCTTGTCGACGAGCCGTTCGGCGTGCTCAATGACGCCTTTGCTCCGGAGGCAACGGTGATCGATGTCCCCGCGAACGTCGCGTTCGATCTTCCGATCGTGGTGATCTCGGAACTGTCTGAGGGTGCAGCTGATGGACTTTCCTACGCGCGTCTTCTCGTGCGTCTTGGTGTCTTCGCAGAGGCCTCCATCGTTGTCTTTGAGACCTCTCCTGACGCAAGGCTTCTCCATGTCCCCGTCATCGAAACCTTTGTTGGAGATTCTGCGCATCTTCGGTTTGACCTCGTCCAACAGCTCGGTGATCGATCGTGGCTGCTCGGCTATCAGCTCGCCGAGGTCGGCAGAGACGCAACCATCAGCGCGTTCGCAGCATCGCTTGGGGCGGATTACTCGCGGCTTTACTCAAGGGCCGCACTTGTCGGAGAGGGCGGAGAGAGCCGACTGTTTGCTGCCTATCTCGGCATTGCAACCCAGGTGCAGGAGTTCCGTACCTTCCAGGACCATATCGTTGGCCGGACCAAGAGCGAGTTGGTCTTCAAGGGCGCGGTGGCTGATCAGGCACGCTCGGTTTACTCGGGATTGATTCACATGCGAAAGGGCGCACGACGCTCCGACGCCTCCCAGACGAATCGCAATCTTGTCTTGAGCGAGGGCGCACATGCCGACTCGGTACCCAATCTCGATATCGAGGAGAACGACGTGCACTGCAGTCATGCCTCGGCTGTTGGACCGATCGATCCAGAGCAGCGCTTCTATCTTGAATCGCGCGGCATTCCGCCGGAGGTCGCGGAGCGACTCATCCTGCTCGGATTCTTTGATGATCTTTTGTCAAAGGTGAACAATCCAGGATGTGCAACCTTTATCCGAAGAGACGTCGAATTTCGCCTCGGCGAATCAACCTATGCGCAGATCGCGTCATGAGTGAGCCCGGATTTGTGGATCTGTGTTCGGCAGATGAGATCAAACTCGGTGAGGCGAGACGGTTCATGCTCGAGATCGGGCCGGTCTGTCTGGTCAGGTGCAACGATGGATTCAAAGCGATCTTTGATGTATGTAGCCACGAGGACTTCGCGCTCTCAGAGGGTGAGGTCGAGCTCGATGAGTGCCTCATTGAATGCTGGAAGCACGGCAGCATGTTTTCGCTCAATACCGGCCAGCCGGTGTCATTCCCGGCAACCCAGCCAGTTCCGGTCTATGAGGTCGTCATCGAAGATGGAAGGGTTCTGGTGAAAGTCTCATGAGCACGCTGCGCATTGAAGATCTTCACGCCGCGATCGGCGCGAAAGAGATCCTCAAGGGCATCGACCTCGAGATCTGTTCAGGTGAGATTCACGCGATCATGGGGCCCAATGGTTCCGGGAAGTCTTCGCTTGCCAATGTCTTGATGGGAAATCGCGCCTTTGCGGTGACGAGCGGCACGATTTCGCTCGATGGGATTGACCTGGTCCCACTTGGCACCTACGAACGAGCTGGCGCTGGACTGTTCCTCGCATCACAGAGCCCGATGGAGATCCCGGGCGTGCCATTGCTCTCTTTGTTGCGAGAGGCGCTTCTCGCGCAAGGACGCGTCGTGGAGGCAGAGGACGCATCGCTGCTTGCTCGACTTCACAAAGAGGCACTTGCAATCGGTGTTCCAGAGGCGATGCTGTCGCGCGCAGTCAATGTCGATGCTTCGGGCGGCGAGAAGAAGCGGCTCGAAACGCTTCAGCTGGCGATCTTGCAGCCACGGATAGCGCTTCTCGATGAACTTGACTCCGGCCTTGACGTCGATGCCCTGAGAGACGTTGCACGTCGGGTCGAGCGCCAGGCACATGCACCGGAACCTGGAACCCAGGCAGTCGGAGTACTCGCGATCACGCACTATCGACGCCTGCTCGATGAACTCCACCCCGATGCCGTGCATATCTATGTGAACGGCATGATCGTCAAGTCCGGTGGACTTGAGCTCGCAGATGAACTCGAGCGCGATGGATATGGTGCCTACACCGACGCTGAGCCGGTCTCCGATTTCATCTTTCCTTAGTCTTTCTGGCCCTATTCTCTCTGGGTGATGATGCACCTTCTTGCGACAGATCCAAACGCGCATCTTGGCGCGTTGTTGAGTTTCCATCAGGTGTGGGGCTACCTCGTCATCACCGGCAATGGTCTCGCGGGAATCTGGGCACTCGTTGCCAACTATCGCGAGAGGCTGCGCACGAGGGCGCTGTGGTGGTTCACCTTTTTCGTCGAGGCAGCGATCTTTGTCCAGGTTGCATCCGGTCTTGGTCTCGTCGAGGGTGAACACGCGAAGCCGCTCGCGTTCCATCCGTTCTACGGATTCTTTGCAATTGTGCTTGTCGGGTTCCTCTTTGCCTATCGGCGCCAGCTCTTTGCGCGTCGCTACCTGCTCTATGGATACGGCGGGCTGTTCTTGATGGGCGTCGGAATCCGTGCGCTCATCACCGCACACGCCTAATGGGGCCGCTACCGGTGGTTCGCGTCCCTCCCTCGTGACCGTCGAAGGAGCCCGATCGATCCCTCAGGCAATGGCTCGCATCGACAGACCTTGGGAGAGTCCGAGCGAGATAGGGGAGGTCGTGGGAGAGGCCTGGCGCTCGACGCGGGTGCGCGGGCCATTGCAGCACTCACCACGGCGCCCAATCGCACATGGGAGTCGATCGCGCGTTCGCAGTGGACTTGCGTTGTCGTCGTTCATGGTCGATCAACAGAGCCACGTGAACCCCTAATGGTTTCTTTGCTTTTTTGCGACAGAACGAATGCTAGGAAGGACACATGACTGCCTCGTCCGCTCGGCAACCAACCTTGCTCCGATGCGCCGCCGGGTGGAGCGTGGCCGTGGTGTTGCTGGTCAGCACACTGGCCGTACTGTGGCCGACGCATCGAACGGCGGCAGCCGTTTCACCGAAGGTCTTGCTCGCGCTCGGCGACTCACTTGCTGCGGGCTATCAACCGACTTTTGGAACAAGCCTGCCGCCGATCGACCTGAGTTCGGGTTACCGCGACCATGGTTACCCAGGGAGCTATGCGGCGGACGTGGCGAGCGTGCGAGGGCTCAGACTGGTCGACCTCGGGTGTCCCGGCGAGACCGCAGCGTCGATGCTCGGTGCACCCGCGCGGAACCAATGCGCGCGTCTTTACTCGGGAGAATTTGCTGCACACTCCCAACTCGTTGCCGCGGAGACCTACCTGTCCCGTCACCCGGGCCAAGTCGCTCTCGTCACGATCGACATCGGCATGAACGATCTCTTGCGCTGCGTCTCCGCGTCTCAGGTGAGCATCACCTGTCTTGAGAAGAACAACGTTGCGACAGAGAGAAATCTCGTTGTGATCTTGCGTTCGCTCGTTGCTTCGTTGCATCGGACCGACCCACGAGCTCGCGTCGTTGCGATGAACTATTACGATCCATTTCTCGGACTGGCGTACGCTCCCGGCGGCACTCAAGGTCTGAAGCTAGCTCTGGCCTCACTCGCTGCTACCAATCTCTTTAACGCCGAGCTTGCGAACACTTACCGAGCCTTCGCCGTATCGACAGCCAACGCGGCATCGGGCTTTCACACGAATACGGCGCTTCCCGTGGCCCATTACGGCGGCAAGGCGCTGCCCACCGACGTTGTTTCGATCTGCAAACTGACGTGGATGTGTCCGATTCGATCCCCGCAAAGTCGAGATATCCATCCGAATCTCGCCGGCTACCGCACGATCGCGGGTGCCTTTGAGCAGGTGCTCGGCTCCTGATGTGAAACGCCCTGTCGATTTAGAACCTCTTATGCCCAACAGCGTTCTCAACAACGCTGCTGTGCGTCCTAAACCGGTGCGTCGAACTGGAGAATCATTGTGATGATGAAGGAATTATTGCCTGGTTTGTGGACAGCACCTCGGAGAACCACCGATTCGTGGATGAACGGGCGGTAAGCAACCGGCCCACGCCAGTCGAGGTGGCAGCTACGGTCCGTGACCAGTCTCTTGGCGCTCCGTCGAGAAGTTCGTTCCAGAAGATCGCCCAGCCTCCTGCGAACGCGGATTCAATGCCAGGCAGGGTGAGCGCACGACCGAGGGCAGCTACCGCAATCGGTCGGCCCACGAGTGCAGCATGTGCCGCTGCGGCTATGCGCGCATAGGGAAGGTGTGTTCTGGCAAGCATTGCCCGGTACTGACCGACCGGGTCGCCCGGTGCGTGAAGGATCGCAGCTGCTGCATCGCGCCCGCTTGTCATTGCATGAGCAATGCCCTCACCCTGAAGTGGGTTCACCAATCCGGCAGCGTCGCCGACCAGGAGGGTCCGGTCACGACCCGGTGTCGTGCCGATCATTCCCATTTTGAGCCACCCCCCAAGTCGTCGCGTCGGCTCGGGTGTGCCTGGATCGATGAGTCCTATCGCGCGCAGGTGAGCGAGGAAGGCAGGAAACATCTGGACCGCTCCAGCGCCAGCTGTACGGTCGGCGCGCGTGGCAATTCCAAGCCCAATGTTTGCTCCGCCGTCAACGGTAGGAAAGATCCAGCCATAACCCGGGAACGCACGCCAGTGGCGCGATTCGAAGAGCACGATCACCGGGAGATTGACGCTTTGGTCAAGATATGCGCGAACTGCGAAACCCCACAGGACCTTTTCGGTATCGACAAGACCCGCGGTCGATGCCACGTGGCTGGTCGCGCCGTCAGCACCGATCACAAAGTCTCCACGCAGCTCTTCGCCGTTTGAGGTGCGGTATCCGTCAAGTCTCCCGCTGTCTTCCAATGGGGTCTCTGCTCTCCCGGTAATCGAGACCGCCCCGGCATCGAGAGCTGCTCTTTGCAAGAACGCATCGAACACCGAACGCGAGACGGAGATTCCGTGTCCGGGATAGCTTTGGCCAGCCGCAGAGGGCAGTCGGACGCGTCGATCGGTGGGCCCGATGACCAGCATGTCACCAACACTGAGTCCCTCCGGGGGCGAGAGTTGAGCGTCAGATAGCAGTTGGAGACCCCGTGGGCCGACAAGATCGCCACACGCCTTGTCTCGGGGAAAGACTGCCTTGTCCAACAGCGCCACCCGAGCGCCACCCCTAGCCAACGTCAGCGCAGCAAAGCTGCCCGCAGGTCCTGCGCCGATGACAATGACATCGAAGCGGTCGGATTTCACACTGTGCTCATCAGGTGCTCAGGTATATTGAGACATCCTAAGTCCTTGAAGGGAGTCCGTGGGCGCTCGACTTGCAGGCGACAGTGACCGGTTTGCCCAACGCCTCTTCACGCCTCTTCCACAACGATACGACATGCTGGCGGAGTTGCTCTCGATGGGCCAGAACCGCCGTTGGCGAAGGGCCATGATCGATCGCATTGTTCCTGCGGACGCGAAAAGTGTCCTCGATGTTGCCTGTGGGCCCGCCGGGGTCTCGCTACAGCTTGCAGACCGAACGGATGCTCAGATCGTCGGCATCGATCTCACGGAGGACATGCTGATCCAGGGCAAGCACAATGTTGATTTGGCGGGCATGGGTGATCGCATCCATCTCGTCATCGGACGCGGACAGCAACTCCCTTTTGCAGATTCGCAGTTCGATGCTCTGACCTTTACCTACCTGCTCCGTTACGTTGACGATCCGCAGTCCGCGCTCAATGAAATGGCCCGGGTGATAAAGCCGGGCGGGACCGCGGCAAGTCTCGAATTCTTCCTCCCCCCGAGCCGGTTCTGGCGCTTTTGGTGGTGGGGCTTTACCCGTATTGTGCTACCGATTGCTGGATGGGTGACCGGCGGCCGGGCGTGGTTCGTTGTCGGAAGATTCCTCGGTCCAAGCATTTCAAATCATTACCGTCGCTATCCGCTCTCCTGGACGATCGATGCTTGGCAACAGGCTGGATTCGAAGACATCGGTACTCAGATCATGAGTCTCGGAGGCGGACTCGTGATGTGGGGAACGCGAAGCAATGGATGAGGAAGCTGCACCACAATCAGCCGACGAAAGATACTCAGAGCCTCGCGCGCAAAGGGCGCGTGATCGGGAACGAAAGGTTCGTCCCGCGTATTATGCCGCGCGATCGGGATTCTTTCGCGACTGGTGGACGCTCTTGCACCCGCCGTATACGGCCTGGTTTTTGTCCTACGTGGTGATTGGCGCATCACTCGCTCCGCGTGTGGAACTCTCACGGTTGCTCTACTCGGTGCTGGCGTTCTTTCTCGCTGTCGGACTCAGTGCGCACGCGCTCGACGAGCTTCATGGGCGACCGCTTCGCACACAGATCCCATCTGTTGTCCTGGTCGTAGTTGCGTTGCTCGGGATTCTCGGAGCACTCATTCTCGGCGTTGTCGGTATTCACCAGATCGGTTGGTTGTTGCTCCCGTTCATGTGCATCGGTCCACTCATCCTTGTTGCCTACAACCTCGAGCTCTTTGGCGGTGCCGTTCATAACGATGTGACCTTCGCTTTGGCCTGGGGGGCCTTTCCGTTGCTGACTGGATATATCGGAGAGACCGGTCACCTGGCACTGGCACCGGTCATTGCTGCAATTGGCGCCGCAGCGCTTTCGTTCGCGCAACGTAGCTTGAGTACCCCGGCCCGTTTTATCCGTCGCCATGTGACCAATGTCGAGGGCATCCTTACTCTGTCTGACGGTCAGAACTTGACTCTTGATCAGAACGTGCTCCTGGCGCCACTCGAGCGGACCTTGCGTGCGACATCGTGGTCGATCATCTGCCTGGCAGCTGCGATAGCCGTCGCTCGACTTTCGTAGAAGCCCCCATGTCCAACGCGCCGTGGGTCCTGGGTGTTTCGAGACAGCGTGCATCGCGCGGTAAGGGGTGTTTCAGCCTCTTGGTCTTTCCTGCGGGTCAGGGCCGGTCGATGGGGGAGTTGCGCGACCCGTCTGAGGCCACCGCGCCATTTTGTGGTCTCGGTCCGTAGCGGACGTCAGTTGCTTGGACTACGAGTGTGAAGCAAAAGGTGGAAAAGCCAATGCTCGCGAGCAGCACACCGACGACGCCAAGGTGGTCGATCGCGGCCGTTGGCTGGGGGAGCGTGAAGTCTTTACTGACATAGGTCACAAAGAGTGCGAGACAGAGTCCAAGGCCGACAACAAAGACACTCAGACTGGCAATCGCCGCCCCGGTGTAGTCGAACACCCGGTGCCAACGCGCCCTTGCCTCTCCGGAGTAGTCACAGAACATCTGGGCGAGACAGCCAAAGAAGAAGATGTTGAGTCCTGCGAGACTCATCGCCACACCGAGCAGCATCCAGTAAAGATTGAACTGGACATGACCAATCTGGATCGGCCCCACGCTGAGCGGCAGGGTGATGATCAGGCCGAGGAAAAAGAGGAACAGGCCAGGTTTGAGTGCAAAGAACTCTGCTTTGTAGATGAACATCGCGCGCAGGTTGATCCACGCTGCCTTGAATGGCGAGAACCATCCGGATCGCTTGTGATGAGAGAGCCGTCCATTGCGGTCCTTGTAGAACGCGACCGGGACCTCCACCGTGTCAAGTTCCATCTGTACGGATTTGAGCACCATCTCCGATGCGTACTCCCACGACTGTGAGGTGAGCCCCATTCGCAGCAACGCATCCCTGGTGATGCCGCGCATGCCGCAATGAATATCGGTAAAGCGCGAGTGATACACACGATTGAGGATCCAGGTCGTGAACGGCGTTCCAAAGTACTGATGCAGCTTTGGCATCGCGCCCTTTTCGATGGAGCCGAGCCAGCGCGATCCCATCACGTACTCATGACCCTCTCGAAATGCCTCGATGAAGGGCTTGATGAGGCGAAAGTCATAGGTGCAGTCGGCATCTCCCATGATGATGTATCGCCCGCGGATATAGGGAACAGCGTCGATATAGGCATGTCCGAGTCCCCGTCGAGGGGTGATGAGAACTCTCGCGCCAGCCTCTCTCGCGAGCTCTGGTGTTGCATCGTCTGAGCTGTCGACGATGAGGATCTCGCCGCGCACGCCTGCTGCTAGGAGACCCTCGTGACACCAGACTACGAACTCCTCGATCGTGAGGTGTTCATTGACGGCTGGGATAACGATCGAGACCTCGGGACTGTCGATGTCGTGGTCGGGTAGCAAAAGCTCGGGCTGGCGCTGTTCGCTTTTGATGTTCACCGCGACAACTCCCTGGGCGGATTGAATCTGCTCACGCGAGCTGGCCGGTATTGGACTGGTCTCGGGTCATCGGAGCTGTTCAGGGCTTCTTTGCGATCGCGATGGTATTGCTCGCCAGTTTGTGCCTGCGGATCTTGATCGCACTTGGCAGAAATCCGGCCTTGACGAGGAGTGGCCAGAGGTCACGCGGGGAGTAGTACATCTTGTGGTCATCCATCTCAAATTTAGGACTCAATCCGAGACGGAAGGCAGAAAATTCAAGAAGCCGCTTTCCCAACCAGTTCGGTACGTTGACGATGCACACGCCGCCCCTTGCAGTAACCCTGAAGAGCTCGTCGAGCATCAGCTGTGGCGCACTCAGGTGCTCGAGCACCGAGACACATAGCGCGATGTCGATGCTCTCGCTCGTCACCTGTCCCATTGCACCCGGAAGCTGTCCCTCAATCGCCGTGATCTTTGCCTGGTCTTTCAGCTCCGGTGCGAGGCTGACGTCGAGCAGGGTGACATGTGCTGCTCTGTCAAAAAATGGCCGGGAGGTACGGGCGCGAAATCCTGATCCGAAATCGCCGATGCGGCGTCCGTCAAACGAACCGACGACGCGCGAGATCTTGTGGCTCGACAACCAGACTCCGAGCCGGTCGACAAAGGAGAGGTTATGGGCCTCGCCGAGCGAGACGGTACGTTCGTTGGCGTTCATCGCGTTGGAGATCTGGATAATCTCTAGAGCGATATTACCGGGCAGGTGAGTGTCTTGGTGATGCCCTCGATGAGTTGCACGCGACTGACGACGAGCTTGCCAAGTTCGTGCACCGTTGATGCCTCTGCTTGAACAATGACGTCGTAGGGTCCTGTTACATCGTCAGCCGCGATGACCCCAGAGATCTGTCGGACACTTTTAGCAACGACGTCGGCCATGCCGACCTCGGTCTCGATCAGGATGAATGCTCGAACGCTCACGGAACTCCTTCGGGGGAAGGCTCTATCACCAAGACAGTGCAACAAAGGTAGTCAAGAATGCCGAATGGCGTCACATCGACGCTCTCTCGGGTCCAATCCACAACGACCTTCTAACATTGGCCACAAATGCAAAGATCAAGTCGCAAGCAGAAGATCCTGCAGTTCATCAAATCCGCACTTGCAGGACTGTTCGACCAGAGCCAGCCCTTTGGCCGCTTCGCGCTTGTCCATGTCATCCAGGCTGGCGCGAGTGGACTGGTCACGATATCGCTTGCAGGATCGCTGTTCTTTTCGATTTC